>JAOPZO010000118.1 GCA_025964065.1 Solirubrobacterales bacterium
GCTCGGCGACCAGCTGCTCGGCGAGGACGGCCTCGCCGCGCCGACGACGGGTGCCGGCGGCGACACGCTGCTCGGGCGCGGCGGCGACGACGACCTCCGCGGGGACGAGGGTGACGATCGGCTCGACGGCGGGGAGGGATCGGACATCCACGTCGGCGGGCTCGGGGCGGACGTCCTCGAGGACACGGGCGCCACGGGCACCGACTCCGTCACCTACAAGGTCGACGCGGTCCAGAGCGGCGTGCGCGTCACGGTCGGCGACGGGCCGAACGACGGCCGCGACGCGGGCCTGGAGGGCGACGACGTGCGCCCCGGCTTCGAGCGGCTCCAGGGCTCGAGCTTCGCCGACGTCCTCCGTGGCGGCGGGACGGGCGAGACGATCAACGGCAGCGACGGCGACGACGACATCGACGGGGGCGGCGGGGCCGACACGATCGAGGGGAACGGCGGCAACGACGTCCTTCGGGCGCAGGACGGGGAGGTCGACGCGCGGCTGGACTGCGACGCGGCCTCCGACCCCGTGGCCGGCATGGGCGCCGCGGACGCGGCGTTCGTCGACGCGAACGACCCGGAGGCCACCCGATGCGAGACCGTGGCACGGCCCGGCGGCGGGGCTCCGGCGCCGGTCGCGCCCCCGGCCAACACCGGCGCTCCGTCGGTCGACGGGTTGCGTCTCGTCGACCAGCGCCTCGTCTGCTCGCCCGGCGCCTGGACGGGCTCGCCGAGCTTCACCTACGCCTGGTACGCGCTCACCGCGACGGGCGCGCGCACGCCCGTCGCGAGCGGGCCCGTGCTCACCGTGCCCCTGGAGGCGGCCGGCCTGGAGCTCGAGTGCGAGGTCGCGGCCACGAACCCGGGGGCGACCACGACCTCGCGCAGCGCGCGCTCGCGCATCGCGCCGCGCACGACCCTGCAGGGCCTCCGGCAGGTCGCCCGCAGGTTCCCGACCTACACGCGCGGCACGAGGGAGTGCGGGCGCAAGGGGTTCTGCGAGGTCGAGGAGGTCCGGCGCAGGCTCGAAGCGCTGGGGGTGCCGATCCGCTTCGAGCCGAAGCCGGTCGCCGGGCTCCGCTTCGTGCCCGCCGAGCAGCGCGCGAGCATCCGGCCCGGGGCGGTGTTCCGCACCAGCCCGAAGGCGGGAGCGTCGTTCACCGCCGGACCCGGCGACGTCGAGCGCGTGCGGGTGAGCTTCTACGTGCCCGACGCGGCGGCGGACTGCCCCCTCGGCGAGGTGGTCGAGGTCCGCGGCGGGCGTGACTACCGGCTGAACGACCTGCTCGTCGGGCTCTCGCTCCGCGATGCGCTCAAGCTGCTGCGCCGCGAGCGCTGCAGCACCGCGGACTACGACGTCGTCCACCGGTACCGCAGGGGCGCGGGTTCCGCCCCCGCCGTCACGGCGGCCCGCGACTTCGACGAGGGCGGGCGCGATCGGGTCCGGCTGACCGTCGAGCACGCCGCGCCGGGCCTCCAGCTCTCGCTGCAGCCCGTCGAGCCGAGGCGCGCCCGGCTGCCGCTGCGGCTGGCCGACGACAGCGCCCGCAGCGTCCAGCTCGTCGCCGCGGAGGGCCAGCGCTCGTCCTTCGCGGTCGCGGTCGCGACGCGTGCGGGCGTCGGCCTGAAGAACGTCCGGGTCGAGCTCCGCGACGCGAAGGGCGACCTCGCGGGCAGCGCGCTGACGAGCGCGAAGGGCGTCGCGACGCTCGTCGCCGACGTCGACGACGACGGCGCCTACGAGGTTTGGGCGAGCGCCTCCGACCGGGAGGGCGACTCCCTGGTCGGCTGGAAGCCGCTGCGGGCCGTCACGCTGAAGCGCGACTTCACCGGCCTCGACGGCGTCCGCTACCGCTACGCGAAGGGCGCCTTCGGCGTCGCGGCGGCCGCGCGGGCGGTGGGCCGGGGGGCGCAGCTGCCCGGGGAGGACGCCACGCTGACCGAGATGCGGGAGCAGGCGGCGACCGCCTGCGCGGCGAGCGCCCGCACGCGCTACAGCAGCTTCGTCAGCGCGAACGGCGCCGGCCTGTCGTCGGGCGAGGCGGCCTCGGTCACCCTGGCCTCCCAGGTCGTCTGCCTCTTCTCGACCGGCCAGATCGACCTCGCCCGCATGCGCGCGGCCGGGGTGACGCCGGCGCTCGCGACGCTCGGGGGCAGCCAGGACCTCGCGGTCGGGCGGCCGTCGTCCACGACGACGACCGCGACCGTCTTCGACCGCAACACGCTCTTCGCACAGCCCGCGAGCGCGATCCGCGTCGGCCCGGGCGCCCTGAGCTTCGTCACCGGCGACGGGGTCACGCTCTACGTCGACGGCACCTACGCGCTGCAGAGCGGCGGGGGCGCGGCCCTGACCGCCAAGGGGCCGGCGGGGCGCGTGGTCCTCGACGTGACCGCCGCGGGCTTCGCGCTCGACCTCATCGGCCCGCTGTCCGTCGCCGGGATCATCTCGGGCGGCGCCGGGAACATCATCTCAAACGACGGCGCCAGCATCATCTCGGGCGGCGCGGGCAACATCATCTCGAACGACGGCGCGAGCATCATCTCCAACGACGGAGCGAGCATCATCTCCGGCGGCGGCGGGAACGTGGTCTCCACCGGCAGCGGCGGCTAGCGGTCGCCGAACGCGAGGCTCAGACCGGGTTCGGGATCTCCACGAACTCGTGCCGCACGCCGAACTCCGCGGCCAGCAGCTCGCCCAGCCGCTGCACCCCGAGCCGCTCCGTCGCGTGGTGGCCCGCCGCCAGGAAGTGGATGCCGTACTCGCGGGCGATCGCGGTGCAGCGCTCCGCCGGCTCGCCCGTGAGGAACGCGTCGAGGCGGCGTTCGATCGCGGCCGGGAGGTCGTCGGCCGCCGCGCCGCTGCAGATGCCGAGGGTGTGCACGCGCTCCGGGCCGTCCTCGAGGAAGGCGAGGACGTCGGAGCGCTCCGTCGCCGCGCGCACGCGGTCCAGCAGCTCGTCGGGAGCGATGCCGTCCGCGCCGAAGGAGGCGACGACGCCGATCGGGGCGCCGCCGTGCGGGAAGGCGGGCGTCCAGGTCTCGGCGCCGAGCGCCTGCGCGAGCCGGGCGTTGTTGCCGTGCTCGGGGTGGCCGTCGAGCGGGAGGTGGTAGGCGGCGAGCGCCATGTCGTGCTCGAAGAGCAGCCCGAGGCGCCGGCGCCGGACCCGGTCGACCCCGAGCGGCTCGCCCTTCCAGAACAGGCCGTGGTGGACGAGCACGAGGTCCGCGCCGAGCGCCGCGGCCCGCTCGAACAGCGCGGCGTGCGCCGAGACGCCGGTGACCACGAGCCCGACCTCCGCGGGCCCGGGGACCTGCAGGCCGTTCGGGCAGTAGTCCGCCCAGCGCTCCGGCTCGAGCAGCGCGTCGAGGTGGGCGATGAGGGCGGGAGTCGCGGCCGATGTCATGTTGAACGAGATCCAGTTGCCGGGAGGGGATGTGGACGGTACTGTTCGCGATCGTCCGGACCGGTCAGGAACGACCGTCCCGGGCCACCAGCATGGCGATCTCCGCGCCCCCAGAGCCGACCGGCACCGCACCGACGCGGACGCTGTTCGGCCTCACCGACGCCGAGCTCGTCGCCGCCGTGCGACGAGGAAGCGACCGCGCGTTCGAGCAGCTCTACGCCCGCTACCACCGCCGCATCGCCGCGTACGTCCACGGGATGGTCGGCGACCACGGTCGCGCCGAGGACATCGCGCAGGAGGTGTTCATCTCGGCGCTGCGCCGGATGCGCGAGACGGAGCGCCCCATCGCGTTCAAGCCGTGGATCTACGAGATCGCGAAGAACGCGTGCATCGACCAGTTCCGCCGCGCGCGCCGCTCCGAGGAGGTGTCGATCGACGCCGACGACGGCCTCGGCGCCGCCGACTACGGGCGCCTCGCCGGCTCGGGCCCCGCCCCCGACGTCGCGGTGGACCAGAAGATGGCCATCGACCACCTGCGCGGCGCGTTCGGCGGCCTGAGCGAGACGCACCACGAGATCCTCGTCATGCGCGAGCTCGAGGGCCTGAGCTACGCGGAGATCGGCGACCGGCTCGGGATGACGCGGCCGTCCGTCGAGTCGACGCTCTTCCGCGCCCGCCGGCGCCTCGGCGAGGAGTACGAGGAGCTCGTGTCGGGCGTCCGCTGCCTCCGCGTGCAGGACATCATCGACGCCGCGGGCGCGGCGCTGCCCGGCGCGCGCGACCAGCGCCGGCTCTCCGCCCACCTCTCGCACTGCCAGCCCTGCCGCCGCCATGCGCGCGTCGCCGGGCTCGACGCGACGCTGCTCGTCACGGCGCCCCGCCGTGTCCGCACCCGCATCGCGGCGCTCCTCCCGCTTCCCGCCTTCCTCCGCCGCCGCTGGGTGGAGGAGGACGTCACGCCCGCCGTGGCGAACCATCACGTCTCCTCGGTGGCGCAGCTCTCCGCGCAGCTCTCGACCGCCGTCGACCCCGCGATCGCCTCCTGGGCGAAGGCCGTCGCGGCGGCCGCGACGCTCGCGCTGGCCGGCGCCGCGGGCGGGGCCGCC
>JAOPZO010000128.1 GCA_025964065.1 Solirubrobacterales bacterium
GCGGGCGCGGGCGGCGGTCGCGTCGGGGGAGCCGTCGCAGGCGACGACCACCTCGCACGGGTGGTCCTGGGCGAGGAGCGCCCGGACCGTCTCGGCGATGACCGTCTCCTCGGCGTACGCGGCGACCACGACGGTCGCGCCCGGCGACCCGGGGCGCCCGGCGGGCGCGGGGCCGCGTACGCGCCCCAGACCGGCGGGGACGGCGATGCGCAGGAAGAGGCTCCAGCCCGCGTGGGTCCAGGCGAGCAGGCTGAGGGCGAGGAGCTGCACCGGCGGGCAGGATCGCAGGCCCGCCGCCGCGTCCGCGATGATCCCTCGCTTGCACGACCTGATCCCGCTCCCCGCCCGCTCCGAGAAGCCGCGCACGACCGGCCTCACGCACGTCCTCGACGCGGGCCTCGGGCCCGCGGAGGTCGAGAGCCTGCTCGCGGTCGCCGGCTCCCACATCGACGTGGTCCGCCTGGGCTGGGGCTCCGCCCTCGTGACGGACGACCTCCCGGAGAAGCTCGCCGTCTTCGCCCGCCACGACATCCCGGTCATGCTCGGCGGCACCCTCACCGAGCTGGCGTGGCACCACGGCCGCATCCCGCAGCTCTGCGACTGGCTCGAGGAGCTCGGGATCGGGCTGCTCGAGGTCTCGAGCGGCACGATCGCGATTCCCAAGGCGGAGAAGGCGCAGCTCGTCGCCGACCTCAGCGCGCGCTTCACGGTCTACGCCGAGGTCGGGGAGAAGGCGGCGGACTCGATCATGGCCCCGTACGTGTGGGTCGAGGAGATCCGCCAGATGCTCGACGCGGGCGCCACGCTCGTCGTCTGCGAGGGCCGCGCGGGCGGCACCGCGGGCCTGCACCGGACCACGACGGAGACCCGCACGGGCCTCGTCGAGGAGATCGCGCACGTCTTCGACCCCGCCCAGCTCGTCTTCGAGGCGCCGCAGGACCAGCAGCAGCGCTGGTTCGTGCAGCGCTTCGGCGCGGACGTCAACCTCGGCAACGTCCCCCCGGCCTCCGTCATCTCCCTCGCCAGCCTGCGCCTCGGGCTGCGCTCGGACACCCTGGAGCACTTCCATGCGTGAGCAGTTCCCCACCGCCGTCCTGCTCACCGGAGTCGGCAAGCGCCACGACATCGTGAGCGCGTTCGCCCGGCACGCGTTCACGATCGCCGCGGACCCGAACCCGCTCGCGCCCGCGCAGTACGCCGCGCACCTGCGGGTGGCGCCGCCGCGCATCGACGACCCGGGCTACGTCGGGTTCCTCCAGGCGCTCGTGGACGAGCACCGCGTGGGTGCCGTCGTCCCGCTCACCGACCTCGACATCCACGTGCTCGCGGCGGCCCCGCAGCTCCCGGCGTTCGTCGCGCCCGTCGCCGTGTGCGAGGCCATGTTCGACAAGTACCGCACCCACGAGACGCTGCTCGAGCTCGGCTTCCCGAGCCCGCCGACCGTGCTCCCCGGGACGGAGCCCGAGAGCTACCCCGTCATCGTCAAGCCGCGGCAGGGCTCGGGCGCACGCTCGATCCACCTGGCGCGGAACGCCGCGCAGGCCGCGTTCTTCGTCGACTACGTCGACGAGCCCGTGATGGTGCAGCGCGCCATGGGCGGCCACGAGTTCTCCATCGACTGCCTCAGCGACCTCGACGGCCGCTGCCTGAACGCGATCCCGCGCTCCATGCTCGAGTCGCGCGGCGGCGAGTCCATCAAGGGCCAGGTGCTCGACGACCCGGAGCTCGTGGACCTCGCGCGGCGCGTCGCGGAGGCGCTGGGCTTCCGCGGCCCCAGCACGATCCAGGTGTTCCGCGACCCGGAGATCGGGATCGGCATCACGGACGTGAACCCGCGCTTCGGGGGCGCGTTCCCCGCCCCGATGTTCGCGGCGCACCCGGGGCGCACGTACCCCGAGCTCATCGCGCGGATGGCCGCGGGCGAGCGGATCGAGCCCCACGTGGGCGAATACCGGCACGGCCACTACTTCACGCGCTGGTACGAGCAGCTCGAGCTCGACGCAGAGCTGCGGCCGACGGGCCGCCCGATGGACTTCTAGGTCGTCCTAGACAGATGTCCGGCGTAGAAGCCGGGATCGGGGGTAGTGACGAAGCACACCAACCCCCAGGAGGGACCCCACCATGTACATCGGCGTCGGCACCCTGATCATCATCATCATCCTGTTGGTCGTGTTCGTCCTCTAGGGGCCTAGGCGGTCCCGAGGACCGCCGCCAGCCGCTTGGGGGTCACCCCGAGCCGCTCGGCGTCGGCGGTTCCGTGCCGCGAGGTCATCGAGACCTCGAGCAGCTCCGCCTCGTCCCAGGTGACGGGCGCCGTGGTACCCATCAGCGCCTCGGCGACCCGCAGGCCCCGCGAGGTGAGCCCGAGCGGCACCGGCAGCAGCCTGCGCGGTCGGCCCGCCGCGGCGAGGACCGCGCGGACGATGCCCTCGTAGGTGTGGACGTCGGGCCCCGCGAGCTCCACCCGCAGGTTCGGCGCGTCCGGGTCCACCGGGCGGTCGAGCGCCGCCATCAGGCAGTCCGCGACGTCGTCGGCCCAGATGGGCTGGAACTGCGCGTGCCCCCGGCCGCTCAGCGGCACGACGGGCAGCCACGCCAGGCGGCCGAGGACGGTCGTCAGGTGGTCGCCCGGCGCGTAGACGATGGACGGCGCCACGATCGTGTGGCGCAGGGAGCTCTCGACGACCGCCTGCTCCGCGAGCGCCTTCGCCCGGAGGAAGCGCGTGCGGTTGTGCGCGCTCGCGCCGAGCGCGCTCGTGAAGACGAAGTGCTCGACCCCCGCGCGCTCGGCGGCCTGCACCAGGCGCCAGGTCGCGATGCCGTTGAGCTCCTCGATCGAGCCGGCGGGCTGGTCGCGGATCGAGGCGCCCAGGTGCACGACGGTCGTGACGCCGCGCAGCGCGTTGCGGAACGAGGGCGGGTCGGCGAGGTCCCCGAGGGCGATCTGGACGCGCACGCGCTCGGCGCCGAGGCGCTTGGGGTCGCGCACGAGGCAGCGGACCGGCACCCGGGCCGTCGTGAGCCGCCGCAGCAGCGCGCTGCCGATGCGACCCGTGGCGCCGGTCAGGAGGAGCAACGGCCTACGCCCCGCGGGCGGTGCCCAGGGGACGAGCCGGGGTGCGCGAGCGGCACACCGCCTAGAACCAGTGCCGCTGCTCGGTGAACGGGTCCCCGTCGTTGTGGTAGCCGTTGAGCTCCCAGAACCCCTGCTTGTCCTCCGTGAGCACCTCGAGCCGGCGCAGGAACTTCGCGCTCTTCCAGAAGTACCGCTTGGGGACGAGGAGCCGGAGCGGCGCCCCGTGGTCGAGCTCCAGCGGCTCGCCCTCGTACGTGTGCGCGACCAGGACGTCGTCGTCGTAGAGGAGCTCGAGCGGCATGTTCGTCGTGTAGCCGCCGTCGGAGTGCGCGAGGACGAACTTGCCCTCGGGCTTCACCTTCGCGCGCTCGAGGAGCGTTCGCACGCGAACGCCCGTCCAGGTCGTGTCGAGCTTCGACCAGCGGGTGACGCAGTGGATGTCGGTCGTGAGCGTCGTCTGCTCCATCGCCATGAGCTCGTCCCACGTGACCGCGAAGGGCTGCTCCACCTCCCCGTCGATCGAGAGCGACCACGAGGGCAGGTCGACCTTCGGGTTGCGGCCGTACGTGAGCACCGGGAACTTCGACGTGAGGTACTGACCGGGCGGGATCCGGGAAGGGTCGATGCCGAGCGCCTCGCCCTGCTTGCGACCGCGCTCACCGAGGACCTTGGAGGTGATCTTCATTCCTCACGTAGTATGACCCGCCGAGAGCCGCGCCCCAACGACCCAAGAGGTACTTCCCGAATGGCCTACGTGATCGCCGAGCCGTGTGTCGGCACGAAGGACAACTCCTGCGTGGAGGTCTGTCCCGTCGACTGCATCCACCCCACGCCCGACGAGCCCGACTACGACAAGGTCACGATGCTCTACATCGACCCGGAGGAGTGCATCGACTGCGACGCCTGCGTCGAGGCCTGCCCCGTGGACGCCTGCTTCGCCGAGGACCAGCTCCCGGAGGAGTGGACGGGCTTCATCCAGATCAACGCGGACTACTTCGCGCAGAACAAGTAGGCGGAGCGCGGGCCCCGGGGCGCGGCGGCGGAGGACCGTCCGCGGCGCCTCCGGGGCCGCCCTCGCCATCACGGCGCTGGCCCTCGCGGGCTG
>JAOPZO010000147.1 GCA_025964065.1 Solirubrobacterales bacterium
CACCGAGCCGTCCGTCACCGTGACGACCGCCGACGGTGGCGGGGACCGCAACGTCGCCGAGGCGCAGGTCGCCGCCGCGCACGCCGCGGACACGCAGCCGATCGACCCGCACACGTCGGGTCGCGCCAACGAGGAGCACCCGGAGGCCTCCGACCGCAAGGCCGGCGAGTCCCCGAGCGTCGCCCCGACCGCCGACGAGCCCGCGAAGGACGCGGCCTCCACGCCCGAGACCCCGCTGACCGACACGACCGAAGGGACGACGAATGGCTGACTTCACCGCCAAGGACGTCGCCGCCCTCCGCCAGAAGACCGGCGCGGGCATGATGGACTGCAAGAACGCCCTGACGGAGACGGGCGGCGACCAGGACAAGGCCCTGGAGCTGCTCAAGGTCAAGATGGGCAAGAAGCTCGGCAAGCTCGCCGACCGCGAGGCCGCGGAGGGGACCGTCCAGTCCTACATCCACGCCACGGGCAAGGTCGGGGTCCTCGTCGAGGTCGACTGCAACACGGACTTCGTGGCGCGCAACGACGACTTCATCGCCTTCGCGCGTGACGTCGCGATGCACGTCGCCGCATCCCCCGGCGTGAAGTACGTGAACGTCGAGGACGTGCCCGAGGAGGAGAAGGAGGCCGAGCTGCGCGTCTTCGTGCAGCAGGCCGAGGCCGAGGGCAAGCCGGAGAACATCCGCGAGAAGATCGCCACGGGCAAGCTCAACAAGTGGCTCGAGGACGTCGTGCTCGTCAAGCAGGTCCACGTGAACGCGGACAAGCACGAGTCGAAGACGATCGAGCAGATCCGCGACGACCTCTCGGTCACCACGGGCGAGAACATCGTCGTCCGGCGCTTCCAGCGCTTCGCCGTCGGGGAGTAACGAGATCGCTCCACCACCCGCCCCGCAGCCGATCTTCAAGCGCATCCTGCTGAAGCTCAGCGGCGAGGCGCTCATGGGCGATCTGGACTTCGGCACGGACCCCGAGCGGGTCCGCGCCGTCGCCCAGGCCGTGAAGGTCGTCCACGAGCGCGGCGTGGAGATCGCCATCGTCGTCGGTGGCGGGAACATCTACCGCGGCATGAAGGCCGCCGCGACCGGGATGGACCGGGCCACGGGCGACTACATGGGCATGCTCGCGACGGTGCTGAACGCACTGCCGCTGCAGGACGCGCTCGAGCAGGCCGGCGTCAGCACCCGCGTCCAGAGCGCGCTGACGATCGCCGAGGTCGCCGAGCCGTACATCCGCCGCCGCGCGATGCGCCACCTCGAGAAGGGCCGCGTCGTCATCTTCGCCGCCGGCACCGGCAACCCGTTCTTCACCACGGACACCGCGGCCGCGCTGCGCGCCGTCGAGGTCAAGGCCGAGGCGATCCTCATGGCCAAGAACGGCGTCGAGGGCGTGTACACCGCGGACCCGCGGACGGACCCCACCGCGGAGCTCCTGACGGAGATCACGCACTCCGACGCGATCGCCCGCGGGCTGAAGGTCATGGACGCCACGGCGCTGACCCTCTGTCGCGAGAACGGCACCCCGATCCACGTCTTCAACATGGACGACGAGCGCAACATCGACCGGATAGTGTCGGGCGAACGCGTGGGAACCCTGGTGAGCACATGAGCGAGATGACCGACGAGCTGATCGCGGACGCCCGCGACCGCATGGGGAAGTCCGTCGAGGCCACCCAGCACGAGTTCACGAGCGTCCGCACGGGCCGCGCGAGCCCGGCGATCCTGGACCGGGTCGTCGTCGACTACTACGGCGCGGCGACCCCGCTGCGCTCCCTCGCGACGATCAACGCGCCCGAAGCGAGGCTCCTGACCGTCCAGCCCTTCGACGTCTCGACGATGAAGCTCCTCGAGAAGGCGATCGCCGACTCGGGCATCGGGCTCAACCCGTCCAACGACGGCAAGATCATCCGCCTGTCGGTCCCCGAGCTCAACGAGGAGCGCCGCCGTGAGCTCGTGAAGGTCGCCCGGGCGATCGCGGAGGAGGGGCGGATCAAGATCCGCAACATCCGCCGCGACACGATGAAGGACCTCAAGGAGCTCAAGGACGAGGGCGACGTCGGCGAGGACGAGGAGAAGCGTGCCGAGGGCGAGGTCCAGAAGGTCACCGACCAGCGCGTCGCCGAGCTCGACGCCGCGCTGAAGGTCAAGGAAGCCGAGATCCTCGAGGTCTAGAGGTGTCTCACGACGCCTCCACCGCGACGCCGCAGTACGTCGCGATCATCACGGACGGCAACGGGCGCTGGGCGCAGTCCCGTGGCGTCTCCACGGCCGACGGCCATCAGGCCGGCGCCGACGTCGTCAAGGCGCGCCTGCGCGACGCGGTGCGCCTGGGCGTCAAGGAGCTGACCGTCTACTCGTTCTCCACGGAGAACTGGTCGCGCAGCGCCGAGGAGGTGACGGCGCTCATGCGGATGTTCCACGGCCGGCTGCTCTCCGAGACCCCCGAGCTGAAGGCGGAGGGGGTGCGGATGCGCTTCATCGGGCGCCGCGACCGCGTCGCCAAGGCGCTCCTCGACCAGATGGACTGGGCCGAGGCGGAGACCGCCGAGTGCACGCGCATCACGCTCTTCGTCGCCTTCGACTACGGCGGACGGCAGGAGATCCTCGACGCCGCCGCGCGCTACGACGGTGGGGGCGAGGACGCGTTCCGCGCGCTGCTCTACGCACCGGACATGCACGACCCGGACCTCGTCATCCGCACCTCGGGCGAGGAGCGGCTCTCGAACTTCCTGCTCTGGCAGAGCGCGTACAGCGAGCTCGTCTTCGCCCCCGAGCTGTGGCCGGACTTCGACACGGCCGCGTTCGAGCGCAGCCTGGGCGCCTTCGGGCAGCGGGCGCGGCGCTTCGGGGGCCGGGCATGACCGCGGACGCCCCGGGC
>JAOPZO010000204.1 GCA_025964065.1 Solirubrobacterales bacterium
CGGCTCGCCGCGCCGACGACGGCACGCGGCTTCCGGGCCACGCCGGTCTTCGGCACCCTCGGGGCCGCGGCCGCGGTCGCCTCGCTCCTGAAGCTCGACGCCGAAGGCGCCGCGGACGCGATCGCGATCGCCTCGAGCTTCTCGGGCGGGCTCAACCAGATGTGGATCGACGGTACGAGCGAGTACCGCCTTGAGCTGGGCATGGCCGCGCGGAACGGGCTCCTCGCGGCGGAGCTCGCCGCGGCCGGCTTCCACGGCGCAGCCCACTGGTACGAGGGAGACGCCGGGTTCGCCCGCGCGTTCGCCGGCGTGGAGGGCGACGCGGGGGCATGGGAGCTCGGGGAGCGCTGGCGGATCCTCGACGTCACCTACAAGCCGTACCCCGTCTGCGCGATCACGCAGTCGCCCGTGCAGGTCGCGATCGACCTGGCCGTCGAGCACGACCTCGCGCCCGCGGACATCCGCTCCGTGCGGTGCTTCCTCAACCCCGCCGACCGCAGCTACCCGGGAACGGTGAACCCCGGCCCGTTCGGCGACGTCGGCGCGACGCTGATGAGCGCCGAGTACTGCGTGGCGATGGCGCTCAAGCACCGCACCGCCACGCTGGCCGGGCTCCACGAGTTCGTCGACCCCGTGATCGCGGCGCTCGGCGCCGCCCCCGAGGTGGTCGGCGCCGCGCGGCTGCCGAACCGCGGGGCGCGGGGCGCGATCACGACCAGCGCGGGCGCCGTGCACGCGGGCTCGCTCGTTCCGTCCGCCGAGACCTACGGATGGAACTGGGACGGCATCCTGGCGAACATCGTGCGGATGGAGCCGGAGCTCGCCGTCTCGCGCGAGCAGCTCGACCGCCTCGAGGAGGCCGTCTGCGCCCTGGTCGACCTTCCCGACGTCCACCCCCTCCTCCAAGGAACCGTCGCATGAGCGCGCACCCGTTCGACCCCAGGCACGACCTCGTCCACACGCCGGACCTCACCCGGGAGCGCTGGCGCGAGAGCTACTACTTCAACTTCTACGACGCGAAGCTCGGCCTCGGCGTCTACTCGAGCATCGGGTACCGGCCGCTGAAGGGCCACTCCGGCGCGCTTCACGCGGTGTGGGGGCCGGCGCGGCCGACGCTCGTGGCGACCGAACGCGACAAGTCGGAGGTCCACGACGACACGCACCTGGTCACCGGGCTCTCGTACGCCGCGCTCGAACCGCTCGGCGCATGGCGGATCGCGTTCGACGGCGCGCTGAACGACGCGGGCTCGGACGTGGTCGTCGGCCTCGACGCGATGCAGCCGGTGGCCGACTCCCCGCTTCCCGGCGTGCCGGTGACCTACGAGCTCACGTTCGCCCCGGACCAGCCTGCGTACAAGTATCGCGAGGACCCGGAATGGGACGGACTCTTCGACGGGCACGTCGACGAGGTCGGCCGCGTGACGGGCACCATCACCGTCGACGGGGAGACGCACGCATTCGACGGCCGCGGCTGCAAGGACCACTCCTGGGGCGTGCGCGACTGGGCGCGACCCAAGGGCTGGCGCTGGGCCGACATGCTCTTCGAGGAGGGGCCGGAGGTGAGCTTCTGGCGCGTCACGTTCGACGGGACGCGATGGATCCACGACGGCTGCGTCTACGCCGACGGGGCGACGGAGCCGGTGCTCGACTTCGAGGAGACGCTGACCTTCGCGCCGCGCGAGCGCGCGGACCGGCCGGCGGAGTGGGCCTTCCGGCTGACGACCGAGAAGCGCGAGCTCCGGGGTCGCGCGGAGATCCTGCGCGTCGTCCCGCTCCTGTTCCCGATCCGCGACGAGCACGGCGTGAAGGCGACGATGTGGAACGACCGTACGGTCTACCGCCTCGAGCTCGACGACGGCCGCGTCGGCGTGGGTTCGGCCGAGTTCCAGTTTCGCGTGCCCGCCGAGGGCCCGGTCCCGCACCCGCTCGTGGCCCCCCCGGTGCTCTCAGCGCGCTGACATGCCGCCGAGCACGAGCTCGGCGGCGTGCGCGGAGTACCGCTCCACCAGCGCGGCGTCGAGCTCCTGACCGAAGCCCTGCTCGAGCAGCGGCCGGGCGGCGAAGAGGAACTCGCAGACGCCGACGACGGAGAAGAAGAACAGCGTCGGGTCGAGCGGGCGCCACATGCCGCTCGCCTCGCCGTCGGCGAGCAGTTGCGCGTAGAACGCGCGCGCCGGCGTCGCGAAGCTCGCCCCGATGCGCGCGACGGACTCGGGGTCGGCCTGCATCAGCCGCTCGTTCATCAGCCGGTTCACGTACGGGAAGCGGACGTAGTTGCGGACGATCTCGCTGACGTGACGACGCAGCTTCTCCTTGGGATCGGCGTCGAGCGCGGCGAGGCGCTCAAGCTGCCCCGCGAGCTGCTGAAGCGCGCGCTCGAGGAGCGCGTCGAGCAGGCCGTCCTTGTTGTCGAAGCAGTACTTGACCATCGCGACGTTGACCTCGGCGCGGCTGCAGATGTCGGCGATGGACGCGCTCGCGGCGTGGCGCTCGAGCAGCAGCTCGTGCGTGGCGGCGAGCAGCTTCTCGCGCGTGGCTTCGGCTCCTCCGGGCGGCACGCGGTCAGACTGTCGGATCCGCGCTTGACTTTCAAGTAAACGTTCATTTAGCGTCGGCGGCATGCCCGACCCCATCCGTCTCGGCTGCTGGGCCGCCTTCTGGGGCGACACCAGCAGCTCCGTCGACCAGCTCCTCGACGGGAGCGAGCTCGACTACCTGATTGCCGACTACCTGTCCGAGATCACGATGGCGCTGCTCGCCCGCGGCCGACAGAAGGATCCGGAGGCCGGCTTCGTCCCCGACGCCATCCGCGTGCTGGCCCCGCGGCTGAAGGACATCAAGGCGCGCGGCATCAAGGTCGTCACGAACGCCGGGGCGCTCAACCCGGCCGCGTGCGCACGGGCGTTCCGGCAGGCCGCCGAGGAGGCGGGCGTCGAGCTCGTCGTCGCCGCCGTCGAGGGCGACGACCTCATGCCGCAGCTCGGCTCGCTGCTCGCCGCCGGGGCGAAGGACATGTTCACGGGCGAGGCGCTTCCCGAGCAGCCGATGACGATGAACGCCTACCTCGGCGCACGCCCGATCGCCGACGCGCTCGCCGCCGGCGCCGACGTCGTCGTGACCGGGCGCAGCGTCGACACGTCGATCCTGCTCGGCCCGCTGATGCACGAGTTCGGCTGGAAGGACACGGATTACGATCTGCTCTCCGCAGGCACGCTCGCCGGCCACGTCGTGGAGTGCGGCCCGCAGTGCACGGGCGGGAACTTCACGGACTGGGACACGGTCCCGGGCTGGGACGACATGGGCTTCCCGATCGCCGAGTGCTACCCCGACGGCACCGCCATCATCACCAAGCCCGAGGGAACGGGCGGGCTCGTCAGCCCGGGCACCGTCAGCGAGCAGATCATCTACGAGATCGGCGATCCGGGCGCCTACGTGATGCCCGATGTCGTCTGCGACTGGCGGAACATCGCGCTCGAGCAGGTTGGCCCGAACCGCGTGCGCGTCTCCGGTGCGCGAGGGAGCCAGCCGCCGTCGACCTACAAGGTCACCGCGACCCATGCGAACGGCTACCGCTCGATGACCACGGCGATGTTCTCCGGGATCGACGCGGCGGCGAAGGCGCGGCGCGTCGGCCACGCGCTCGTCACCCGGACCGAGCGGCTGCTCGCCACGGCGGGCCACGCGCCGCTTGCGGAGTCCTCCATCGAGGTGATCGGCGCGGGTGACACGTTCGGTCCGGACCGCCGCCAGGACGCGGCCACGGAGGCGGTCGTGAAGATCGGCGTGCGCCACCCGGAGCGCGAGGCGCTCGACGTGTTCGCCACCGAGTACGCGCCGATGGCGCTCGTCGGCCAGGGCATGACGGGGTTCTTCGGCGGACGCCCGCGTGTCGCGCCGTCGATCGAGGTCTTCCACCTGCTGGTCGAGAAGGCGACGGTGACGGTCACCGTGCGCATCCACGACGAGGCGCACCCCGTGGACGTCGCGCCCGGCGCCGGCGCCGTGACCGGGACGCCGGCGCTCCCGGACCCGGAGGGGGCGCGCGTCCCGGCGGGCGGCGTCCAGGTCCAGCTCCGGCGCCTCGCCTTCGGCCGCAGCGGCGACAAGGGCGACAACGCGAACATCGGGATCATCGCGCGGCGCCCCGAGTTCGCGCAGGTGATCCAGGACCAGGTGACGACCGAGCGCGTCGCGGCGTTCTTCGCGCAGTACCTGACGGGCGACGTCAAGCGCTGGGAGCTCCCGGGCCTGCACGCCGTGAACTTCGTGCTCGGCGGCGTGCTCGGCGGCCGCGGCGGCACCTCGACGCTGCGCTACGACCCGCAGGGCAAGAGCTTCGCGGCGATGCTCCTCGAGATCCCGATCACCGTCCCCGCCGAGTGGGACACCTCGGGGCTGCTGGCGCGATGAGCCTCCCGGCGAAGGTCCTGGTGGCCAACCGCGGCGAGATCGCGGTGCGGATCATGAAGACGCTCCGCCAGCTCGGCATCGCGTCGGTCGCCGTCTTCCACGCGGAGGACCGTGAGGGCCGCGCCGTGCGCGAGAGCGACGAGGCCGTGGAGCTCTTCGGCGACACGCCGGTGGGCGCGTACCTCGACATCGCCGGGATCGTCGCGGCGTGCCGGAGCACGGGCGCGGAGGCGCTGCACCCCGGCTTCGGGTTCCTCTCGGAGAACGCGGACTTCGCGGAGGCGGTCATGGCCGCGGGCGTCACCTGGATCGGGCCGCCGCCGAGCGCGATGCGCGCTATGGGCGACAAGATCACCTCCACGCGCCTGGCCGCCGAGGCCGGCGTGCCGATCCTGCCGGGCTCCGACGGGGCGGTGGCCAGCGCCGAGGCCGCGGTCGCCGCCGCGGAGCTGACGGGCTACCCGGTGCTCGTGAAGGCGAGCGCGGGCGGCGGCGGCAAGGGCATGCGGATCGCGTCCGATCCGGACGACCTCCGCGAGGCGTTCGGGCGGGCGAGCGGCGAGGCGCTCGCCTCGTTCGGCGACGGCCGCGTCTTCGTCGAGCGCTACCTCCGCAAGCCGCGGCACATCGAGGTGCAGGTGCTCGCCGACGCGCATGGCCACGTCGTCCACCTGGGCGAGCGCGAGTGCTCGATCCAGCGTCGGTACCAGAAGGTCGTGGAGGAGTCGCCGTCGCCCTTCGTCGACGCGGCGATGCGCGCGGAGATGGGGGAGACCGCCTGCGCGCTCGCCCGCGCCGTGGGCTACGTCTCCGCCGGAACGGTCGAGATGATCGCCGACGAGGGCGGGGACTTCTTCTTCCTCGAGATGAATACGCGGCTGCAGGTGGAGCACCCGGTGACCGAGCTCGTCACCGGGCTCGACATCGTCGCGGAGCAGATCCGCATCGCCGCCGGGGAGCCGCTCGCCCTCGCGCAGGAGGACGTCCGGATGGACGGTCACGCGATCGAGTGCCGCATCTACGCCGAGGACGCCGACGCCGGCTTCATCCCCGCGACCGGCCGGCTCGCGCTCGTGCGCTTCCCCGCCGGTGAGGGCGTCCGCGTCGACCACGGCGTCGTCGAGGGGCAGGACGTCAGCGCCTCGTTCGACCCGATGATCGCGAAGGTCGCCGTGCACGGCGCGACGCGCGCTGAGGCGATCGCCCGGGGCCGGGACGCGCTGCAGAACACCGTCCTGCTCGGCACCGTCACGAACACGGCGTTCCTCGAGCGCGTGCTCGCGCAGCCCGCGTTCGCGGCGGGCGAGACCCACACGGGCTTCCTCGAGGAGCACGCCGACGCGCTCGCCGCGAGCTCGGCCGACGCGGACGTGGAGCGCTGCCTGCTCGCGGCGGCGGCACTCGCGAGCCCGCGCTTCGACCACCGCCTCGCGGCGCCCGAGCCGCTCGCCTCGATGGGCGCCTGGGGGACCTGACCCATGACCTACGAGATCACGCTCGGCGCGGGTGACGCGCACGCCGTCGGCGTCACCCGGCACGGCACGCGCGCCACGGTCACGATCGACGGGCTCGCCCACCAAGGCAGCCTGCGACCGCTCGGCGACGCCTACGAGCTCACGCTCGGGGACCGCACGGAGCGCGCCTGGGTCGTCGTCGACCACGACACGATCCACGTCCACGCGTTCGGCCGGGGCTGGACGCTCCAGCTCGTCGACCCGGTGGAACGCGCCCGTCGCGGCGTGGATTCCGCGGACGTCGCGACCGCACCGATGCCCGGCACCCTCATCACCGTGTGCGTCGAGGCCGGCCAGGCCGTCGCGCAGGGTGAGGTGCTCGTCGTGATCGAGAGCATGAAGATGCAGAGCGAGATCGTCGCCACGCGAGACGGGGAGGTCGCCGAGGTGCACGTCGCGCTCGGCGAGAGCTTCGACCGCGGCGCGCCGCTCGTCGGCCTGGTCCCCATCGACACCGAGGACGTCTGAGATGCGCCGGCTGGAGACGCACGTCGACACGGCGTCCGCGACGTACCGCGCCTACCGCGAGCACAACCTGGCGCTGGCGGACGAGCTGCGCACGACGCTGCACGCCGCGAAGCACGAGCGGACGCAGAAGGCGCTCGACCGGCTCGCGGAGCAGGACAAGCTGACGGTCCGGCGGCGCCTGGAGCTCCTGCTCGACCCGGGCACGCCGTTCCTCGAGTTCTCCGCCCTGGCGGCGAACCGGCACTACGACGGGGAGGCGCCGCAGGCGCTCCTCGTGACGGGCATCGGCGTCGTGAGCGGCCGGGAGGTCGTCGTCATCGCGAACGACAGCTCGCTCAAGGGCGGCGCGTGGTACCCGATCACGACCCGCAAGATCGTGCGGGCGCTGGAGATCGCGCTGGAGAACGGGCTGCCCGTCGTGCACATGCTCGACTCGGGCGGGGCGAATCTCCACCTGCAGGACGAGATCTACGCCACGGCCGGCCACATCTTCAAGCAGCAGTGCCAGCTCAGCGCAGCCGGAATCGCCCAGCTCGCGGTGGTGTTCGGCTACTGCACCGCGGGCGCCGCGTACACGCCGACCCTCTGCGACCAGACGATCATGGTGCGCGAGCGCGGCGCGATCTTCCTGGCGGGGCCACCGCTCGTGAAGGCCGCGACGGGCGAGATCGTGAGCACGGAGGACCTCGGCGGCGCCGACATGCACACCTCCGTCTCCGGGGTCGCGGACTATGCGGTGGACTCCGAGGTCGACGCGCTCGAGCTCGCTCGCGACGTCATCGCGATGTGGGCCCGCCGCGGGAAGGCCGACGTCGACCGCCGCGCGCCCGAGCCGCCCTACCACGATCCGCTCGAGCTCTACGGGATCATCCCCGACGACGTGAAGAAGCAGTTCGAGATGCGCGAGGTGATCGCGCGGATCGTCGACGGCTCGCTCTTCCACGAGTTCAAGCCCGACTACGGCGACACGCTCGTCACCGGGTGGGCGTTCCTCTGGGGGATGAAGGTCGGGATCCTCGGCAACAACGGCGTCATCTACTCCGAGGCCGCCAACAAGGCCGCGACGTTCATGCAGCTCTGCGACCGGGACGGGATCCCGCTGCTGTTCCTGCACAACGTCACGGGGTTCATGGTCGGTCGCGAGTACGAGCGGCGCGGGATCACGAAGGACGGGGCGAAGATGCTCATGGTCCAGGCGAACGTGACGGTGCCGAAGCTCTCCGTGCTCTGCCACGCCTCGCAGGGTGCCGGCAACTACGCGATGTCCGGGCGCACCTGGGATCCGCGGTTCCTCTATGCGTGGCCGAACTCGCGCTCCTCGATCATGGGGCCCGAGGTGGCGGCGGACACGCTCACCCACGTGCGGGTGAGTGCGCTGCGCCGGCAGGGGACGGACCCGACCCCGGAGGAGATCGCTTCGATCCGCGACGACGTGATCGCGCACTTCGAGGAGACCTACCACTCGTACTACCTGACGTCCGACCTGCGCGACGACGGGTTGATCGACCCCACGGACACGCGCAACACGCTCGGCATGTCGCTGTCCGCTGTCCTGAACACCCCAATCGTGCGCACGCCGGGCGGCGTGCTGCGGATCTGAGGCACTCCATGAACGACGTCGTGACGTACACCGTGACCGAGCAGGTGGCGTGGCTGACCATCGACCGCCCCGAGGCGCGCAACGCGCTGAGCAGGGCCGTCCGCGACGGGCTCTGGGCGGGTTTCCGCAGATTCGCCGAGGACGACGAGGCGGCGGTGCTCGTGCTCACCGGGGCGGGGGAGAAGGCGTTCTGCGCCGGCGGCGACCTGAAGGAGATGTCGGGCGCGGCGATGACCATCCCACCGCCGGACTTCCTGCCCTACCTGCAGCGGACGGTGAAGACGGGCAAGCCCGTCATCGCCGCCGTCAACGGCGTCGCGTTCGCCGGCGGGTTCCTGCTCTCGCAGATGGTGGACCTCGTGATCGCCGCCGACCACGCCAAGTTCGGCATCACGGAGGCGAAGGTCGGTCGCGGCGCGCCGTGGGCCGCGCCGCTGCCCTGGCTGATCCCGCCGCGGGTGGCGATGGAGCTCCTCGTGACCGCCGCGCCGATCACCGCGCAGCGCGCCTACGAGCTCGGCTTCGTCAACAAGGTCGTCCCGCTCGCCGAGCTCCACGACGCGGCGCAGGCGATGGCCGCGGGGATCGCTGCGAACGCGCCGCTCTCCGTCCGGGCCGCGAAGGAGCTCGTCTACCTGAGCGCCGAGCACGGCTGGTCCGAGGCGCTCGACAAGGCGGACGAGCTGTACGAGCCGGTCTACCTGAGCGAGGACGCCCAGGAGGGCCCGCGCTCCTTCGCCGAGAAGCGCCCGCCGCGCTGGCAGGGGCGGTGAGCAGCCCCTGCCGGGCGCGGCCTAAGCGTTGAGCTGCTGCCGGAGCTCGGCGCGGCGGATCTTCCCGCTGACCGTCTTCGGAAGCTCCTCCACGAAGTGGATCTCGCGGGGCATCTTGTAGGGCGCGGTGAGCGCGCGCGTGTGCTGCTTGAGCTCGTCCGCGAGCGCGTCGCTGGCGGTGTGACCGTTGGTCAGGACGACGAACGCCGTGACGAGCTGGGTGCGCTCCGGGTCGTCCTTCCCCACGACCGCCGCCTCCGCCACCGCGGCGTGCTCGATCAGGGCGGACTCGACTTCGAACGGCCCGATCCGGTAGGCGGACGAGGTGATGACGTCGTCGTCCCGGCCCTCGAACCAGAGATACCCGTCGCTGTCGCGCCATGCCTTGTCGCCCGTGTAGTACCAGCCGTCGCGGAACGCCTTGGCGTTGGCCGCATCGTCGCCGTGGTAGCCCGTGAAGAGGCCGACCGGGCGCGGCTCGGTCACCTCGATCGCGATCGCGCCGACGGTGTCGTCGGGCGCGCGCCCCCCGTCCTCGCCCAGCACGTCGACGGTCCACCCGGGCACCGGCTTGCCCATGGAGCCGGGGCGGACCGGGACCGCACGGTAGTTCGCGCTCACCGCCGTGGTCTCCGACTGGCCGTAGCCGTCGTAGACGGTCAGGCCGCCCGTGCCGGCTTTCCACGCCCGGATGACCTCCGGGTTGAGCGGCTCGCCGGCGCTCGTGCAGTGGCGGAGCCCGGAGAGGTCGTAGCGCGACAGGTCCGCCTGGACGAGCAGCCGGTAGAGCGTGGGCGCCGCGCAGAACGAGGTGATCCCGTGGTCGCGCACGATCGAGAGGATCGTGTCGGCGGTCGGCTTGCCGAGCGCGACCTGCACGACGGTCGCGCGCTCGTGCCACTGCCCGAACAGCCCGCCCCACGCAGCCTTCGCCCAACCGGTGTCGGTGACGGTCCAGTGCCGGTCGCCGCGGCGCAGGTCCTGCCAGAAACGCGCGGTCGACACGTGGCCGAGCCCGTAGGAGGCCGGGTGCATGACCATCTTCGCGTAGCTCACGGTCCCGCTGGTGAAGAACAGGATGAGGTCGTCGTCCTTGCCCGTCGGGTCTTCCGGGACCTCGCCGTCGCCCGCCGCCTCCATGCGCGCGCCGAGGTCCTCCCAGCCGCCGGTCCCGCCGCCGAACGCGAGACGCAGCCGCAGCGACGGCAGCTCCTCCTCGATCTCGTCGAGCTTCCCGACGCCGTCCGCGCCGGTGATCGCAGCCCTCGCGCTGGAGACGCGCAGCCGGTAGGCGATGTCGCGCGGCGTGAGCTGGTTCGTTCCCGGCATCGCGACGGCGCCGATGCGCATCACGCCGAGCATCGCCGCGTACCACTCGGGGCCCCGGGGGAGCATGATGAAGACGGGGTCGCCCTTCGCGACGCCGAGGGCCAGGAGCGCTCGTGCGCAGCGGCGCGCCTCGACCGCGAGCGCGCTTACGGTCTGCGCGGCGATCGTCTCACCGTTCGGTCCGAGCGAGAGCAGCGCGAGGTCGTCCGGTGCCTCAGCGGCCCACGCCTCGACGATGTCCACGACGGGGTTGAAGCGCTCGGGGACCCTCATCGCGAAGCTCGCACGGGCCTCTTCGTAGGACGCCATGCGCGGGGGTGCGCTGCGGTCGGGCGGGGGGGTGGCGGGCATGGCGACGACGCTACCCGCGCCCCCCGCCGGCCGGATTGGCGGAAGTGACAGTGGTCAGGAAGGGCCGCCGCCGGTGGACTGGGACCCATCGTGGCCTCATCGTCCCCCAGCCCCGCCGGCCGCCGGTCGGTGGTCACCGGCCTCGACGAGGCGCTGGCCGCCGTCGAGGACGGCATGACCATCGGCGTGGGGGGCGCGGTGACCGCCGGGCACCCGATGGCGCTCGTGCGCGGGCTCGCCCGTCGCGGCGTCCGCGACCTCACGCTCGTCGTCCCGACGGGCGGTATCGAGGTCGATCTCCTGATCGCGGCCGGCTGCGTGCGGAAGGTCGTCGGCTCCTACGTCGGCGTCGAGGGCCTCGCGGCCGTCGGCCCCGTGTTCCGCCGCGCAGTGCAGGACGGCGCGGTCGAGGTCGTCGATCTCGACGAGGCGCACTGCGTCGTCGGCCTCCGCGCTGCGGGCCACAAGCTCCCGTTCATGCCCTGGCGCGGCGGCGTCGGGACGTCGTTTCCGCAGTTGAACCCGACCCTTGTCGAGTTCGACGACCCGGTCCGCGGCGAGCCGCTGCTGGCGATCCCCGCGCTGGAGCTCGACGTCGCGCTCCTCTACGCGGAGGCCGCCGACGCATTCGGCAACGCCCAGGTCGTCGGCACCGGCCACATGGACGGGCTGATGGGCGCCGCGGCGAAGCGCGTCGTCGTCCAGGTCGACCGCGTCGTCCCGAACGACGTCATCCGCCGGCATCCGGAGCGCACCTGGTGGTGGCGCGAGGCCGCGGTCGTCCACGCACCGTTCGGCACGCACCCGTACTCCAACGCCGCGATCACCTCCGACGAGGAGCACCTGGAGGCGTTCGTCAAGGCCGGCCGCGCCGGCGGCGACGCGCTCGAGGAGTACCTGCAGCGCCACGTCCACGGCCCGGCCGACCAAGCGGACTACCTCGAGACCGTCGGCATCCGCCGACTCGTCTCCCTGATGATCTGATGCGCCCCGCCTCCCGCAACGAGCTCTTCGCGATCCTCCTGGCGCGCGACCTGCGCCCCGAGGACCGCTCGATCATGGTCGGCGCCAACATGCCGATGGCCCGCGCCGCGACGGTGATGGCGAACATGACGACGCACCCCGACGCGCGGATCCTCATCGGCCTCGGCGTCCACGCCCTCGGCGATGGCCGTCGCCCGCCCGGCGTCCACCCCTTCCTGTTCGACCCGCGCACGCTCGAGGCCGACGCGCTGATGTCGCAGGCCCGGATCTTCGACGACGCCGACAGCCCGGACGTGTTCTTCGTCGGAGGCCTGCAGGTCGACCAGCGCGGGAACCTCAACCTGTTCGGCATCCCCGATGGGAACGGCGGCTGGAAGATGCGCGGCCCCGGCTCGGTCGCGCTGGCGACGATGAGCACGAACTGCCGCGGCTACTACATCGTCATGCCGAGCCACGACCCGCGGACGTTCGTGGAGCGGGTCTCGCTCATCTCGGCGCTCGGCGACCAGAGCGAGCGCGACCGCCTCGGCTTCCCCGGCGGCGGGCTGCGCCTGGTCGTCTCGCCGCTCGGCGTCTTCGCGCCCGGCGCCGACGGGAACCTCGAGGTGGTCACGCTCCACGAGGGTGTCACGCCCGAGGCGCTGCAGGAGGCCACCGGCTTCCCGCTGCCCGTCTCCCCGGACGCTCCGCGCACGCCGCCGCCGACGGAGGCCGAGCTTCTGTTCCTGCGCGAGCGCGTCGACGTCCACGGCACGCTGGCGGAGTGATGGCGCCACGGGTCGCGCCGGTCCTCGCGCCGGACGCCGAGCAGGCCAAGCAGCTCGCCAAGACGCCGGTCCGCCCAGACGGGGAGCGCCTGAACGTCTTCACGACGCTCGCGCATCGGCCCGGCCTCCTGCGCCGCATCAACGCGCTCGGCGGCTGGTTCCCGCGCGAGGCGACGCTCCCCATGCGCGAGCGCGAGCTCGTGGTGCTGCGCGTCGCGCACCGCACCGGGGGCGCCTACGTCGCGCACCAGCACCGCGCGGCCGGCGCGCGCGCCGGGCTGACGGAGGCGGAGCTCGACGCCGTGCTC
>JAOPZO010000212.1 GCA_025964065.1 Solirubrobacterales bacterium
GGGCCGGTGATGGCGTCGAAGCCGGTGGCGAACACGAGCACGTCGAACTCGTACTCGGCGTTCCCTGTGCGCAGCCCGCGCGGGGTGATCTCGCGGATCGGGTCCTCACGCACGCTCACGAGCTTCACGTTCGAGCGGTTGAACGTCTCGTAGTACATGTTCCCGAGCGGCGGCCGCTTGCCCCCGATGGGGTGCGTCGTCGGGCTGAGCAACGCCGCGGTGTCGGGGTCCTTCACGATGGCGCGGATCTTGCGCCGGACGAATTCCGAGGCGGCGTCATTGACGCGCTGGTCGACCAGCATGTCGTCGACGGTCTCGAAGATGTAGCGAAAGCCGCCGGCCTCCCACCCTGCTTCGAGCACGCGCTCGAGCTCCGCGTCGCTGAGCTCGGAGCCCAGGAGGTTCGCGGGCTTCATTGGGAAGGCGAACACGTGGTCGAAGGTCGTCTTCCAGATGTTCTCGTAATCGGAGCGAAGGGCCGTCTGCTGCTCTGCGCTCACGGCGTGGTTGCGCCCGGGCATGACGTAGTTCGGCGTTCGCTGAAAGACGGTCAGGTGCTCTGCGACGTGCGCGACCTGCTGGACGACCTGGATGCCGGTTGCGCCCGTCCCCACGACGGCCACGCGCTTGCCGTGGAAGTCGACCGGTTCCTTCGGCCACTGGGACGTCACGTACGTCTCGCCCTGGAAGGACTCGACGCCGGGGAAGGGCGGCTTGTATGCGATCCCAAGCCAGCCGAGCCCTGAAATCAGCCACCGGCACCGGGTCTCACGCCCATCGTCCGTACGCACCGTCCAGCGATTGGCATGCTCGTCGAAGGTAGCAGCGGTGACCCGGGTCGAGAACCGGATGTCCTTCCGCATGTCGTGCTTGTCGGCGACACGCTGCAGGTAGGCGAGGACATCCGGCTGCGCCGTGAAGCGCTCGCGGAACTCCCACTCCTCCCACAGCTCCCGGTCGAAGGAGAGGCAGTACGCCCAGCTCTCCGTGTCGGTGCGCGCGCCGGGGTAGCGATTCCAGTACCACGTACCGCCCACGTCGTCAGCAGCCTCGAAGACCTGCAAGGTGAGGTCCAGCTGGCGAAGCTCGTGGATTGAGCGGAGTCCGGCGAACCCGGCTCCGATGACTACGGCGTCGACCTCCAACTGCGTCTGCTGCTGTGGCATGAGCCGGTCCTTCTCGATGGAATGAGGACGGTCCCGGCCGACTCTGCGCTGGCGTCGGGGCCCCGCGGACACTCGCCGCAGGCGCAGTCTGTTCACTGCCGCCCAACGCTCGCGACGCTCGCCCTCGAATGCGTTGTAGAAACCTCTAACGCGAGCTCACTCGCGTTCTTGTGACCGTCTCGTTCTGGTCGGAGAACTGAACCGCCCCGGGGATGTTGGAGGCTTTACCTCTTGAGAGGATGAGCTGGACGCCGAGAAGGCCGCCGTATCCGTTGGAGTAGACGCCGAGCATCGTCGAGGCCTTGTCGCCGAGCTGCCCGGCATCTCGACGCTCGACAACTGCTGCTCGGCGATGCGCAGCGACGCCCCGGTGTGGCGCAGGTCGTAGGGGGGCGTGGTCGGTAGCGCAATGTTCTGGGCCGAGACCGTGTGGATGCGGCGCTGCCAGGCCTTGCCCTGCTCGGTCAGCCACAGGCCCCGCTCTCGGCGTGCGGAAGACCAGGGCGCTGCCTTCAGGACCGCCCTGCGCGTCGCGCCACGCCTTGAGGTCTTCGGCGACCGGGCCGAGCAGGTCGACGGTCCGGCTGCCCTTGCGTGAGCGTTTGCGGTTCTTGAGGCGGTCGAGCTCGCCGTCGGCGTTGGCAAGCGCGACGAGCAGCGTCTTTCGCGTACCGCGTGCCAGTGCCTGCCAAGAGCCTCCTGCGGGCGCAGCCCGGTGCAGGCCATCACCCGCACGAGCACCGCGGACATCGCATAGCCGCGCCACCCTGCTCCTGGCGCAGCTCCTCCGGGCGCCAGCGTTTGGCGCTGCGGCGCTTGGCGCTGAAGTTCAGCGCGTCCTGGAGCGAGTCGAACGTCCGGCGCGGCTTGCGGCCGTCGGGCTCGACCCAGCACACGGTGGAGGCTCGAGCCCCGAGCCGTCGGCGCGGACCGTCGGGCGCGGCACGACATCCGGATGCTGCGCGGCGCCCGTCAGGACGCCACCCGGCCCCGCGGCGGCAGCGGCAACCGCTGCGGCTCACGCCGAGTACGCGCGGCTGGCGTCGACGCCAACGAACCGGGGACTCGGACCGGCGGGGCGGCCATCGCCGACCGCGGAGCTACGGCCCGCGAGCGGCACCACTCCGCGGCATCCGCGGCGAGCACTCCGTGCCGCACGCGCGGCTCGCTCGGAGCTCGCCGCGCACGATCGCGGCCGCACCGACCGCTGGCCGACGAGCATCCGGTCGGCGACGTCCTTGAGCCGCAGCACCCCGGTGGGCGGCAGTTCGTCGAACGGCGTGTCGTTTCGCAGGGGCACCTTCCGGATGGACCCGCGTGGACCCAGAATGGACCCACGGCCCGTTCCCGCGGTCGAAGGTTGAACGCCACCGAGAACACGAAACCCCGCCGGAGCGGGGATATCGGTCGAAGCCCTCCTTCGGATTCGAACCGATGACCCCTTCCTTACCATCCGGTCCGAGGTACTTTCGGCGGTCGGCGGTGGTGGAGCCAAGTTCGGCGAAGTCCCTGCAAACCAGATTGATTTGCAGACTCGACATGACTCGAGTGTACCGGGCGAAACTGGGCTGAATCCGGCGTTACGTACCCAGTTGGAC
>JAOPZO010000214.1 GCA_025964065.1 Solirubrobacterales bacterium
CGCCCGGCCCGCGCGAGCGCGGTCAGGCCGTCCGCGAGGAACGCGTCCATCGCCTCCAGGTAGGGGCCGAACGCGAGCTCCTGCCCGCGGGTGAACGCCGCCGCGACACGCGCCTGGACCGCCGGCCCGCCGCGCAGGCAGTCCGCGAGCGCGGCCGCGCAGCCCGCGTCGTCCTCCGGCTCGTGGAAGAGCGCCTGGGTGCCGTCCGCGAACATCTCGGGGATGCCGCCGACGCGGGAGAACACCGCGGGCACGCGGCCGAGCGCCGCCTCGGTGCAGGTCAGGGGCGCGGGCTCGGCCCACACGGACGGCACGCACCACGCGCTCGCCGCGGTCACCTCGGCCGCGAACGCGTCGCCGAGCAGCGGGCCCGCGAAGCGCAGCCCGTCCGCGACACCCGCCTCACGCGCGACCTGCTGCAGCGTGGCCCGCTCCGCGCCGGAGCCGTTGCCGACGAGCACGAGCTCCGCGGCGGTCCCGTGCTCGCGCCGCAGCCGGCCGAGCGCCCGCACGACGGTGGCGGCGCCCTTGCGCTCGTCGAGGCGGCCCACGAAGAGCACGCGGTCCGGCACGGGCGCGCGCGGGACGGAGACGAGCTGCTCCGTCCGGGCGTTCGAGGGGATGACGATCGCGCGGTGCACGACGTCGATCCCGGGCGGCGCGGGGGCGTTCGCGGCGACGAACTCCGCGTTCCAGCAGACGGCGGCGGGGAGCGGGGCGCGCGGGTCGACCCGCAGGCCCGGGAGCCGATTCACCCCGCGCGTCGCGGCGCCCCACAGCGCCTCCGCGGCGTTCGTCGCCTTCCCGCGCTCGCGCCGCCCGCCGGGCAGGTACCGGGTGAACGGGTCGTCGGTGTAGAGCGTGCCGAACCAGTACTCGCAGACGCGGACGAGCAGCGGGAGGCCGGACTCGTGCAGCGCACGGAAGGTCGCGGCGGGGACTCCGGCGCCGTTCCACACGTAGATCGCGTCGTAGCGGCCCTGGGCGAGGACCCGTCGGACGATGCGCCGCGCCTCGGCCGCGCGCGCCGCGGCGAGGACCGAGTCCTGCCTGCGCAGGTCGCCGATCCACGGCAGCAGCCGCAGGACATGCGGGTCGGCGCCCGCGGTGCCCGCGTCGAGCCGGGAGGCCAGCACGGTGACCTCATGCGTGACCCGTAGGTGCTCGACGACGTCGTGGCACTCGACCTCGTACCCCCCGCGGACCACGGGCGGGTAGAGGTTCGAGAGGACGAGCAGACGCACGGCGCTCAGCCGCCCGGGAGACGTGCGCGCACGGCCCGGCGGAGGCCGGCGCGGTAGGACACGCGGCGCCAGTGGTCGCTCTCCGCGCACAGGCGCTCGAGCTCCGCCCGGAGCGCGGGGGAGGAGGCGCCGCGCAGCGCCCGGCGCTCGGCGAGCACGGGCCGCATCCGGCGCGCGGTGACCACCCAGGCGCCGAGCACCGCGGGGTCGCGGAACCGGAGACCGCGCACGACGGTCTTCACGGCCATGCGCGCCGCGAACGCCGCGATCGCCCGTGGCGGGCGGGCCTTCAGGTGGGCGAGCAGGCCGTTCTCGATCTGCTCGGCGCTCCAGCGCGGGCCGCCGCCCGTGCCGTGCGGATCGTGCTGCGCGACGGCCTGCCAGTCGTGGGTGACGCGCCGGCCGGCGAGCCGCGTGCGCCAGCAGAAGTCCGTGTCCTCGTGGTAGAGGAACATCCGCTCGTCGAAGCCGCCGAGCCGCTCGAAGTGGTCGCGCCGCACGAGCATCACGGCCCCCGCCATCGTCGCGACGTCCTCGAGCTGCGGCTCCCGGACGTGCTCCTCGTCGCCCTCGACCATCTTCGGGAAGCTCACCGCGACCTCCGGGTGCGCCCGCAGGTTCCCGACGAGCGCCCCGAGCATGTCGGGGGCGAAGACGACGTCGGGGTTCGCGAAGAGCAGCAGGTCCCCACGCGCGTGGCGTGCCCCCTCGTCGCAGCCGCCGCCGAAGCCGAGGTTGCCCGAACTCACCACGAGCGTCGCGTCGGGCCGTGCCCGCACCCAGTCCTGGGAGCCGTCCGTGGAGCCGTTGTCGACCACGAGCAGCTCGAGCGGCGGCGCGTCGGAGGCCCAGACCGAGGCCACGAACGGCTCGAGCACCTCGAGGCCGTCGTGGTTCACGGCCACCACCGAGACGCGTGCGGCGATCTCCTCGCGCAGCTCCGGGCTCGGGACGAAGGGGACGCCGGCCATCAGGCGAGCGGGGCGCCGGGGGTCAGGAGCCGGGCGAGCGTCCCGATGGAGTACCGCTCCTGCGCGACGCGCCGGCCCGCGGCCGCGACCTCGGGGGCCCCGTCGCGCAGGACCGCGACGAGCTCCCGCGCGTACGCCTCGGCACCCTCGCCCTGGCGGAAGTGCTCGCCCGGGACGACGTCGAGGCCCTGCGCCGCGAGGGGCGTGGCGACGACGGGGAGCCCGTGGGCGAGGCCCTCGACGAACTTCAGCGGGGAGCCGCCACCGGCCAGGAGGGGGACGAGGACGCAGGCCGCGTCCGCGTAGGCCGCCTCGAGGTCGTCGACGAAGCCGACCGCGTCGACCCGCGGGTCCACGCGGCCGTCGAGCTCGAGGCCGCGCCCCACGAGCCGCAGCCGTGCCTCGGGCAGCTCGCGCCAGACGCGCTCCATGACCTCGTCGAGCAGGAAGCGCACAGCCTGCCGGTTCGGCGGCCAGGTGAAGTCGGCGACGAGCATCGCGACGCCCGTCCGGGGCGGCGGGGCGGGCGGGGTGACCCCCGCGACGTCGACGACGTTCGGCACGTACCGCACGCGCGCGCCGGGGCAGAGCGCCAGAGCTCCCGCGACGTCGGCGTGGCTGACCATCCAGCTCTCGGCCGCGCGCCCGAGGATCCGGCGCTCGAAGCGGGCGAGCTGCCTCTCCGACCCGAGGCGGTCCGCGCCGAGGGAGTCCTGGAAGCTCGACTCGAGGTTGTGCGCGTTGTAGACGACCCCGTGGCTCAGGATGAGCCCGCGGAGCGCCATGAACGTGCCGGTCGCGTCGGCGACGATGCGGCCCGTCCCGGGCGCCGGGGCGAGCTCGCGGGCGCGGGCGCCGATCTCCGAGCTGACGGTGCGGGCGATCTTCGGCGGGGTGCCGGCGAGCACGGCGCGGGCGGCGGCCGCGGCGCGGCGCGCGCCGCGCGAGGGCTCGACGACGTGGAGGCGGATGTTCGGCTGGTCGACGTACTCCGGCGAGGGCTCGTCCGCGCCGAACCGCGCGTACAGCACGTCGACGGGGCCGTTGACCGCGAGCGCCTTGACGATCGCGTAGACGCGCAGGGCGCGGCCGACGCCGAGCGTGGGGGTGTGGGGGGTGACGAAGAGGTCGGCCATCGGGTCTCAGCGCCGGGCGCGGGTCAGCTCGCGGACCGCGTCCGCGGGAGGGGTCTCGGGCGACAGGGGCCCCGCCGCGCCACGCACCCGGGGCGCGAGCGCGCGGTGCGCGCGACGGGCTCCTGCATCGGCGAGCAGGATCGCATCGATGCCGCGGACCTGCCCCGCGCCGAGCAGCGCCCGGGCGAAGGAGAGCGGCCCGCCCGTGGGGGTCGGGCGCACGAAGAACCCCGCGCCCGCCGGCGGTGTGGGGACCGGGGTGACGAGCTCCGAGTCCGTGCCCGCCCCTGCGGAGATGGCGCCGTCGAGCCATTCCGCGGCTCGCCGGGCGCCTTCCTCCGTCGTCGCGAGGGCCACGACGCGGATCGGGCCGGCGGCGGGCATGACCTCGCCGAAGTGCGTGTCCCCGGGGCCCTCCGGCGTCTCCCGGCGCGCGAGCACCCGCAGCCAGACGACCGCGTCGGAGCCCGCGTCGAGCGCGACCTTCACGAGCCCCCGCCACCCGTCGCGCCAGGCGCCGTCGACCACGAGCCGGTAGCCCGCCTTCGCCGTAGGCCGCGCGAGGATCCCGACCGCGGCGCCCCTCGGCGTGACCCGCGGGTGGAACTGCCCCGCCTCGAGCTTCGTGTACCGCCACACGTCCCCGAGCGCCTCGCCCCAGCTCGCCGCCAGGACGTGGACCATGTCGCCGCGCAGGGCGAGCGTCGCGTCGCGCGGCTTGAGCCCCTCGTGCACGGTGCGGCCCTCGTCGTGGCGGTAGGTGCCGCGGCGGAACATCCGGGTGCGGTAGTTCGGGTACTGCACGGACGGCCCGAGGTCGCCACCGAGGAAGCGGTGGCGCATCGGGAGCGCGAGCAGGTCGATCCGGTCGCGCGGCCCCGGGGTCGCCAGGAAGTCGAGGATCTCCTCGGCGAGCTCGGGGGTGATCGTCTCGTCCGCGTCGACCTCGAGCACCCAGTCGCCCGTCGCGTGGTCCGCGGCGACGTTGCGCTGGGCCCCGAAGCCCGGCCACGGGTTCTCGACGACCGTGGCACCCGCGGCCCGGGCCACCTCGCGGGTGCGGTCGGTCGACCCCGAGTCGACGACGACGACCTCGTCGCAGAACGCGACGCTCGCGAGCGCGTGCGGGAGGTCGCGCTCCTCGTTCAGCACGATCAGGCAGGCGCTGATCGTGTGGCGGACCGGGGTGCCCATCAGCGAAAGCCCGGCCGGCGCCCCTTCAGGCGCTTCAGCAGGAGGACGGGGCCGTAGAGCCCGGCGGACTTCAGCCGCAGCCGCGCCAGGGACGTCGAGGGGTGGACGGGCTCCCGCGGCAGCGCGAGCGCCGCCCACGGCCCGGCGCCGTCGTTCGCGCAGGCGACGGTGTACCCCGCCTCGGCGGCCAACGCGACGGTCGTCGCGTCGTGCCGCCCGAACGGGTAGGCCATCGTCGTCACGGGGTGGCCCAGGAGCGCCTCGAGCTCCGCGCGGCTGCGGCGGAGCTCCCCGCGCTGGCGCTCCGGCGGCAGCACGGGCAGCTCGACGTGCCCGTGGGAGTGGGCGCCGATCTCGGCGCCCGCCGCCTCGAGCGCGGGGACCTCGTCGGCGCGCAGGATCCGGCGGCCCGGCGGCAGGTCCGGGTGGTCCTCGCCGAACAGCCCGGGGGCGAGGAACATCGTCGGGGTCACCCCGCGCTCGGCGCAGAGCGCCGACGCCGCGTGCATGGAGTCGGCGAGGCCGTCGTCGAAGGTGATCGCGCCGAGGCCCTCGGCCTCGCCGCGCGCGACGGCGTCCCAGAGCTCGCTGACCCCGACGAGCCGGTAGCCCAGCCCGAGCAGCGCGTCGAGCTGCGCCGCGAACGCGTCCGGGTGGGTCATCAGCCCGTGCGGGTCGTCCTCGGGCGACTCCTCGCCGAGGCCGTGGTAGGAGAGCGCGAACGGCATCCGCCGGCCCGTCGTGGCGGCGAGGCCGTGGCGCACGAAGCGCCCCGCGCCGCTCACCGGGAGCCCAGGACGTCGCCGAGGAGGATCAGCCGCGACTCCCACGAGAAGCCCTGCACCCGGGCCGAGCGTGCCCGCCGCGCCTCGGGCGAGTCGGCGGCCATCCCGGCCTCGATCGCCGCGACCATCGCGGCGGCTCCCGTCACCTTCACGACCTCGTCGACCTCCGCCAGCGCGGGCAGCCGCGTGGAGACGACGGGCAGGCCGGCGGCCAGGTACTCGTAGGTCTTCATGGGGAAGACGCTCCGCATCTCGCCGTGGACGTGGTACGGCAGGATCGCGACGGCGCCGCTGCGGAGGACCTGCGGGAGCTCCTCGTACGGGCGGTGGCCGAGCAGGTGGACGTTCGGGAGGTCCTCGAGGCCGCCGACGTCCGTCCCCGGGTCGCCCGGGCCGATCGGGCCGACGAACGCGAAGCTCCACCCCGGGCGCAGCGCGGACATCTCGCGGACGAGCGGGATGTCGATCTTCGAGGCGATGATCGCCCCGGCGAACACGACCCGCGGCGCGGGCAGCGCCGCGACCGCCGGGTCCTCGGGGCCGGGCTCGAGCGCCTCGGCGAACGCCGCGGTGTCTGCGACGTTGAACGCCTCGTGGACGTTGGGGTTCAGCTCCCGCATGCGCTCCACGAGCTCCGGCGCGCTCCCGAGCACGACGTCCGCGCGGCGCGCGATCCGCTCCTCGGCGGCCCGGAAGCTCGGGGCATCGATGCCCTTCTTCGCCGCGTGGTCGTCGTCCACGTAGTAGAGGACCGTGGCCGGCTTCAGCTGCTCGATCAGCACCTCGGCCTGCGGCACGAACGTCCACAGCACGACGTCGCGGAAGCCGAGCCTCCGGGTGGCGCGCGTGACGAGCCAGGGCAGGACCCTCGCGTTGAAGCGCTGCGCCCACCGCTTGTCGTGGAGCGGCAGCACGAGCGGCGAGATGACGTGCAGCCCGTCGACGGCGCGCGCTGGCATGACGCCGCGGACGAGGCGCCGCAGGATGCGCCTGACGTCGCGCCGTGCGACCTGCGGCCGGCGCAGGCCGAGGGACTCGACGAAGAGGATGCGGTTGCCCGCGGCCAGGCGGACGAGCAGGTGCTGCTCGTTCGTCAGCAGGTCGTTGCCCCAGTCGGAGAACCCGACGCAGACGATGTCGCGGCCACGCAGCGGCTCCCCGGCGCTCACGGGCGGACCGCCTTCGCCCGGGCGAGCAGGTCGCGGGCACGGCCCTTGTGCTCGGGGGAGAGGTGGGTGGCCACCCACGTCCGCGCGAGCGCGGGGGCGACCCCGGCCGCGGCCTGCACGCCGCGCCGGGACGGGAGCACGACGAGCACGCGGACCAGCTCCTCCTCGTCCTCGGTGAAGCGGCGCTTGTACGCGAAGTCGCCCTCCCCGAGGTCGACCTTGCGGGTGCCCAGGCGGTGCCCGTCCCGGATGACCTCCAGCATCACGAGCTTGGAGAGCTCGAGCTTCCCGTGCTCCGTGTCGAACCCGCCGAGCCAGTAGCCGACCTCCTCGCCGGCGTGCAGCAGGAGCCCGGTCGCGACGACCTCGCCGTCGAGGTCGAAGGACCAGATGCGCAGACGGCCCGCGGAGACGAGCTCCGGGCCGACGGCGCGCACGAACGCGGTGACCTCCGGGGAGAGCACGCCGCTCCCGCCGCGCCCCTCCCAGCGGCCGACGTGCAGGCGCACGAACGCCTCGAGGTCGGCGGCGGCGCTCCCCGCGTCCGC
>JAOPZO010000231.1 GCA_025964065.1 Solirubrobacterales bacterium
CGCCCGGCCTCGCCGCACGCCTACCGCGCGATGCTCGAGGCCGTCGTCCCGCGCCTGAAGGCCGCGGCGCCCGACGCGCTGGCGCTCGTCGGCGCGACGTCCTCCGTCGGCTCGGCCGTCGGCGACCGGCCCGGGGAGCGCATGTCACCGCTGAGGTTCCTGCGGGAGCTCGCGTGCGTCGACGCGGCGCTTCGACCGCTCACGCGACCCGAGTGCGCGGGCTTCACCGCGCTGCCGGGCGACGGCTGGTCGCACCACCCGTACGCCCTCGAGCTCGCGCCGTGGGTGTCCGACCCGCGCCCGGAGACGGCGCGCATCGGCGATCTCGACCGCCTCACGGGCCTCCTCGCGCAGCTCCACGACCGCGGCCGGACGCAGAAGCGCCTCCCGGTCTACCTCACGGAGTTCGGCTACCAGACGAACCCGCCCGACCCCACCTGGCGCGTCGACCTCGAGGAGCAGGCGCGCTGGCTCCCCGAGGCCGAGCAGCGCGCCCGGGCCGATCCCGCCGTCCGCGGCACCTCGCAGTTCCTCGTCCGCGACCTCCCGGAGCGGCCGGGAGCGGACCTCCGCACCCGCTGGCGCGACTACCAGTCCGGGCTGCGCTTCGAGGACGGCCGGCCGAAGCCCGCGCACGCGGCGCACCGACTCGGCCTCACCGCGGTGCGCGAGGGAGCGGGCGTGCGCTTCTGGGCGCTGGTGCGGCCGGGCCGCGGACGGCGGGCCGCCCGCATCGAGGCGGAGCGGCCCGACGGCAGCTGGCGCACCCTCGTGGTGGAGGACACCGCGGAGGACGGAACGCTGGAGGCACGGGTGGACGTCGACCCGGCCGCGATCTTCCGGCTCGTGAGCGGCGGCGCCGCGGGCCCGCCCGTTCGGGGAGCCCGCCCCCGCGGGTAGGGGCGCTCCATGCCCACACCCGGACGCACCACCTGGCTCATCGCCGACGGCTACATTCCCGACCGCTCGACGGGCCCCGAGCCCGAGATGCTCTCCCACGAGACCGCGAGCATCCTGAACGCGGGGGAGACGGACGCCACGGTCGAGATCACCGTCTTCTTCTCCGACCGGGAGCCCGCCGGCCCGTACACCGTCACGGTGGCGGCGCGGCGCACGGAGCACGTCCGCTTCAACGACCTCGAGGACCCCGAGCCGGTCCCGCTCGGCACGGACTACGCCGCGATGCTCACGAGCGACGTCCCCGTCGTCGTCTGGCACACCCGCCTCGACACCCGCCAGGAGGCGAACTCGCTTGCGATCACCGCCGCCTGGCCGGCCGACTGACCGGCCTTGCGCCTCGGCGCCACGAGGTCGTAGCTGTCCTCGGCGAGCCCGTCCGCGGCGTCGCCGAGCGCGATCAGGACGCGACGAACCCCTCGATCGCGCCGACGAGGCCCAGGCACGGCACGCGGAGCTCCGGCCGTCCATCAGGCCGCGACGGCGACCGCCCCGGCGAGGGCCGCCGCGAACGCGTCGACCTCCTGTTCCGTGGTGTCCCAGGAGCACATCCAGCGCACCTCACCCGTCGCCTCGTCCCAGACGTAGAACGGCCAGTCCTGCTGCAGGCGGGCGGTGACGGCGGGGTCGAGGGCGGCGAAGACGACGTTCGCCCGGTGCTCCTGGGTGAGCCTCACCCCGGGCACGTCGCGCACCGCGGTGGCGAGGCGCGCGCCCATCGCGTTCGCGTGCTGCGCGCTCCGCAGCCAGAGGTCGTCCTCGAGCAGCGCGACGAACTGCGCGGCGAGGAAGCGGCCCTTCGAGGCGAGCTGCATGGACTGCTTGCGGATCCACTGGAAGCCCTCGGCGAGCTCGGGCGCGAGCAGCACGACCGCCTCGCCGAAGACCATGCCGTTCTTCGTCCCGCCGAAGGAGACGGCGTCGACGCCCACGTCGGTCGTGAACGCGCGCAGCGGCAGGCCGAGTGCCGCGGCGGCGTTCGCGAGCCGGGCGCCGTCCACGTGGAGGTACATGCCGTTCGCGTGCGCGAGGTCGGCGAGCGCCCGGATCTCCTCGGCCGTGTACAGCGTCCCCATCTCGGTGCTCTGCGTGATCGAGATGACCTTCGCCTGCACCGCGTGCTCGTCGCCGACGCGGATGACCGCGGACCGCACGAGCTCCGGCGTGAGCTTCCCGTCCGGCGTGGGGAGGTCGAGGAGCTTCACGCCCGTGAGGAACTCCGGCGCCCCGCTCTCGTCGACGTTGATGTGCGCGCTCGCGGCGCACACGACCGCGTGCCACGGCCGGCACATCGCCCGGAGGATCGTGACGTTCGCCCCGGTCCCGTTCCAGACGAGGAACGACTGCGCCTGCTCCCCGAAGTGGCCCCGCAGCAGCTCCTGCGCACGGGCCGTCCAGGGGTCCGCGCCGTAGGCGGCCGCGTGCTCGGCGTTGGCCGCGACCATCGCCGCGAGGACCTCCGGGTGGGCGCCGGAGTAGTTGTCGGAAGCGAAGCCCTTCATGCCCTGCAGCCTACGCCGCGCCTCAGTGCGCCCCGGCGAGCACGACGCGCTGGCCGCTCATCGTGCGGGCCGGGTCCGTGCAGAGGAACGTGAGCGTCGCGGCGACGTCGCGGACGTCCTGGAAGGTCTTGAACGCCTTCTCGGGCGAGGCCTCCTTCTGCTCCGGCGTCACGAGCGCGTTGACGACGACGACGTTCGCGGTCGCGCCCGTGCCCTTGAGGTCGTCCGCGAGCGCGAGCGTCCACGTCTCCGCGGCGGCCTTCGCGGCCGCGTACGCCGCGCTCCGGCCACCGGGCGCCTGCGCCTGCAGCGAGGAGACGAGCAGGAAGCGCCCGCGCGGGCCGGCCGCCGCGAGCTGCTCGCGGAACGCGCGGCTCGTGTGCTGCGTCGTGCGGATGGCGAGGTCGTGCATCACGAGCCAGTCGTCGTCGGGCGCCTCGGCGAGCGGGGTGCCGCCGCGCCAGCCGCCCACGAGGTGCAGCAGACCGTCGACCGCGCCGAAGCGGCGCGTGACCGCCTCGCACCAGCGCACGCTCTCCGCGGGGTCGAGGAGATCGACGGCGTCGGAGCGCACGCGGTCGCTCGGGAGCGTCCCGACGACGCCCTCGAGGAGCTCCTGGTCGCGGTCGGCGAGCGCGACGTTCGCGCCGGCCGCCAGCAGCGCCCACGCCACGTGCGGTCCGAGCGCGCCGCCCGCGCCCGCGATCGCGTAGGTCCGGCCCGCGAGGCTCATGCGGCCACCGGCGTCCGGGCGATGACCCGGGCCATCTTCGTCCGCAGCGACGAGTAGAAGATCGACAGCGGGAACTCGTCCGGGAGCACCTCGTCGATGTAGGGCCGGGGGTCCTCGGTGTCGGCGAACGCGCGGACCTCGCGCGCCCAGTGCGAGCCGGCGGCGGGGGCGACGTACGTCGCGACGAGGTCGTGCGCGGCGCCCCAGTGCGCGACCTTCGTCCGGTCGATCCCCGCGCGGTACAGCTCCTCCACGAGCCCGCGCAGCTCGATGACGCCGTCGGTCACCTGCGCCCAGTCGATCCTCAGGCGGTTGTCCGTCCAGTGCACCCGGCCCGTGCGGTGGAGGTAGGCGAAGAGCAGCTGGCCGCCGAGCCCGTCGTAGTTGCGCACCCGCTCGCCCGTCACGGGGAAGCGGAACAGGCGGTCGAAGAGGATCGCGTACTGCGCGTGGCGGGCGACGGGCCCGAAGCCGTCACGCTCGAGGCGCGCCGCCTCGGAGAACGCGGTGAGGTCGCAGCGGAGCTCCTCCAGCGAGTACATCCAGTAGGGCGCGCGCTGGCGGATCATGAACGGGTCGAAGGGCAGCTCGCCGTGGGAGTGGGTGCGGTCGTGGACGAGGTCCCACAGCTCGTAGGCGTCGCGGGAGAGCTGCTCGCTCACGAGGAGCGCGGCGGCGTCGGGCGGCAGGTTCACCCGGAGTGTCGCCGCGGCGGCGCCGACGGTGCGGCGGAAGCGCTCGGCCTCGCGGTCGCAGAAGATCCCGCCGAAGTGGTTGGCCGGGGCACCGGCGACGCTGACGGTCTCGGGGAAGAGCACGGCGCACTCGCTCGCGTAGCCCGCCGTGTGGTCCACGAGCGTCACCGGCACGAACTTCGCGTTGTCGTAGGGCCCGGCCTCGAGCTCGGCGAGCCACGCGGGCCACGGCACGCGCACGATGAGCGCCTCGAAGACCTTGTCCCGCGAGCCGTTCTGCTTGTACATCGGGAACAGGACGAGGTGCTCGATGCCGTCGCGGCGATCGCGGTCGGGGCGGAAGGCATCGAGCGCGGCGGTGAAGTCGGGCTGCCCGAAGCCGCCCGCGGCCCAGGCGCGCAGGTCGGCCACGACGGCCTCGAGGTAGGCGTCCTGGTGCGGGAAGTGCGGGGCGAGCCCGGTCACCGCAGCGGCCATCGCCTCGACGCGCGCGGCGATGCCGGCCGCCGGGTGCGCCTCGAGGTCGACCGAGCCGTCCGGGCGCTGCTCCAGGCGGAGCGCGTCGGCCTCGGCCTTCAGGGTCGCCCAGTGCGGGTCGGCGAGCGCCGCGCTCGCGACGGGCTCGAGCTCGGCGGCGAACGCGGGCTCGGCGGCCCAGAAGACCAGGTTGCTCCACAGCTCGGCGTGGCCGAAGTCCCCGAGGCAGTCGTCCGAGAAGAGGTCGGAGTCGGCGGCGACCACGACGCGGCCGGCGCCCGCCCGGGTGACGGCGAGCAGCGGCGCGCCCGGGGTCGTGGCGCTCTGCGAGGCGCGGGCCACGACGCTCGCGTCCGG
>JAOPZO010000234.1 GCA_025964065.1 Solirubrobacterales bacterium
GCCCGGGCCCATCGCGCTCATCGCGCTGCTCACCGTGCTCTACGTCCGGCGCTGGCGCGGCGTGCGCCGCGAGCCCGGGGCGCGCACCGCCGGCGCCGGGCGCCTGGCGGCCTTCCTCGGCGCGATGCTCGTGCTGTTCGTCGCGCTGATCTCGCCGATCGACCGCCTCGGCGAGCAGGTCTTCGCGATGCACATGACCCAGCACGTCCTGATCCTCGACGTGGTCCCGATCCTCGCGATGCTCGCGCTGACGAAGACGCTGCTGCGCCCCGTCACGCGCCGGGTGCAGGTGCTCGAGCGGAAGGCCGGGTTCCTCGCGCACCCCGCGTTCGCGGTCGTGCTCTACGTCGCGACGATGGCCTTCTGGCACATCCCGGCGATGTACGACCTCGCGCTCGAGAACTCGACGGTCCACGTCCTCGAGCACATCACCTTCCTCAACGCGGGCCTCCTGTACTGGTGGCACCTGCTCTCCCCCATCCGCGGTCGCATCTCCATCGGACCCTTCGGGCCCGTGGTCTACATGCTCGTGACGAAGCTCTTCGTCTCGTTCATCGGGATCGCGATCACCTTCGCCCCCGACGCGATCTACGACTTCTACGCGGACGGCCCGCGGGTCTGGGGCCTCACCGCGGGCACCGACCAGGCCGTCGCCGGGGCGATCATGGCCGTCGAGCAGTCCGTCGTGATGGGCGTCGCCCTCGCCTACCTCTTCGTCCGGGCGCTCTCGGAGAGCGAGAAGGAGGACGAGCGTGCCGAGCGGTTCGGTCCCGCCTGAGCGGCACGGGGTCGCCTTCGTGCTCGGCGGCGGCGGCGGCCCGCTGGGTGCCCACGAGGTGGGGATGCTGCAGGCGCTCGCCGAGCGCCGCGTGGTCCCCGACCTCGTGCTCGGGACGTCGATCGGCGCGATCAACGGCGCGGCCTTCGCCGCGGACCCGACGTTCGCCGGGGTCGAGCGCCTCGTGGAGCTCTGGAGCGCCATCGACCGCAGCGCCGTCTTCGGCGGCTCGGCGCTCGGGCGCGTCGCGACGCTCGCGCGGTCCCGCACCCACCTGCACGACGGCACCGGGCTGCGGGCGCTGCTGGAGGAGACGCTGCCCGCCACGGCGATCGAGGACCTCGCGGTGCCGTTCCAGTGCGTGGCGGCGAGCATCGAGCACGCCCGCGAGCACTGGTTCACCCGGGGCCCCGTCGTCGACGCCGTGATGGCCTCCTCGGCGGTGCCGGGCATGCTGCCGCCCGTGGCCCTCGGCGGTGAGCACTTCGTGGACGGCGGGATCGTGAACTCCATCCCGGTCGGCAGGGCCGTCGCGCTCGGCGCACGGGTCGTCCACGTCCTGCACGTCGGGCGGCTCGACCGGCCGCTCGAGCCGCCGCGCTGGCCGTGGGAGGTCGCCCAGGTCGCCTTCGAGCTCGCGCGCCGCCACCGCTTCACCGGGGACCTCGCGGCGCTTCCGGCCGACGTGGAGCTCCACGTCCTGGCGACGGGGCAGACCGACCCGCCGCGCTTCAGCGACCTCTCGCAGTACCGTTACGCCGATACCCGCCGCGTCCGTGAGCGCATCGCGCGGGCGCGCGAGGCGTCGCTCGCGTACCTCGTCGAGGCGGGGGTCGGGGAGGGCTGATGCGCCTCCCGCCCACGCTCGTGCGCCGGGTGCTCGTCGCCCCGCTCATACTCGCCGTCGACGCGGCGCTGCTGCTGGCCTCCCCGCTTCTCGCCCTGCTCGCCGCCCTGGCCGCGCCGCTCACGGGCGGGCGACGGTCCATTCGTGCGCTGGCGATCGGGCTCGCGTTCGCGGCGCGCCACCTGGCCTGCTCGTCGGCCTGCCTCGGCCTGTGGGTGCTGGCCGGGTTCGGGCGCCGGGAGGGTGCGCCCTGGTTCCAGCGAGCGCACTACGCCGTGCTGGGCTGGTTCGTCGACGGGCTCCTCGGCGCGATGCGCCGGGCCGCCCGGGTGCACGTGCGCGTCGTGGACTCCGAGCCCGCGCTCGCGGTGCTGGAGGGCCGGGAGCGCCCCGTCGTGGTGCTCAGCCGGCACGCGGGCGAGGGCGACTCGCTGCTCGTGCTGCACGAGCTGCTCTGCCGCCACGGCCGGCGGCCCCGCGTGGTGCTGCACGAGGCGCTGCGGCTCGACCCGCTCATCGACGTCCTCGGGCGCCGGCTGCCGAACCGCTTCGTGGACCCGCGTGGCGGCGACACCGAGGTGGAGATCGCCGCGATGGCACGTGGGCTCGGGCCGGACGGCGCCGTGCTGATCTTCCCCGAGGGCGGGAACTTCAGCGCCGAGCGGCGCGAGCGCGGGATCCACCGGCTGCTGCACGCGGGCCACCACGCGCAGGCCGGCTGGGCGCAGGACATGGAGCACGTCGTCGCGCCGCGGCCCGGCGGCGCGCTCGCCGCGCTGGAGGCCGCGCCGCAGGCCGATGTCGTCTTCGTCGGGCACGTCGGCGTGCCCGAGGGCCTCGGGGAGGCGTGGCGCCGGCTGCCCGACCGCCAGGAGGTGCTGCTGCGCTACTGGGTCGTCCCCGCCGCGGACGTCCCCGCCGACCGCGGGGACCGGATCGACTGGCTGTTCGAGCAGTGGCGGACGCTCGACGCCTGGGTCGGCGCCCAGGCGGCTCCGGCCTAGCCCTCCAGCACGGTCCCGGCGGGCAACTCGAGGCGGCCCGGGCCCTCGTGCTCGACCGACGCGACGCCGCGCACGACGACCCCGGCGCCGAAGGCGACGTCGCCGCGCACCGTGAGGCGCTCGCAGGCCACGAGCGACGGCGGGCCGGCGGGCACGCGCTCCTCGAAGGCGTCGACGAGCTTGAAGTGCTCCGGGTCGAGGTCGACGACGGGCGGGCGACCGGCCCGCTCGGGCGCGAGCTCCACCCGGGCGTCCTGCGTGAGCACGAAGGCGTCGGAGCGCACGGCCAGGAGGTCGTTCGTCGTCTTCACGGGCGCGTAGCGGCGGCGCGGAACGCGGATCGCCTGCGCGCCGTCCCACACGTCGATGGCCGCGCCCATCGCGGTCTCGAGCTGGAGCACCGGCGTCGAGTCCGCGTCCTTCGGGTCGACGGTCTTGCGGTTGACGATGAGCGGCAGGTCGAGCGCGCCGCCCGCCGCCTCGAGCGCGGCCTCGAGCGCCTGCAGGTCGACCCACAGGTTGTTCGTGTTGAAGAAGCGGTGGCGCGTGACGTCCTGGAAGTGCTCGAGGTCCTCCTCGTGCGCCTGCGCCAGCTCGCGCAGCACGAGCCCGCCGCCGCGGCGGCGGGCGAGGTGCCCGCCCTTGCGGTCGGCCGCCGAGCGGTCCGCGACCTCCATGAGGAACGGCGCGCCCTCCCCCGCGAACCAGGCGAGGAGCTCCGGGTCGAGCACGGCGCCGAGGTTGTCCGCGTTCGAGACGAACGCGTAGCGGTAGCCCTTGCCGAGCAGCGCGGGGAGCATCCCCGAGCTCACGAGCGAGGCGTAGAGGTCGCCGTGGCCGGGCGGCGCCCACTCGAGCTCGGGAGCGGCGGGGTGCTCGGCCGGGTGGAGGTCCTCGGCACGGAGCTTGGGCACGCGGCCCTGGAGGAAGTCCTGCGGGACGTCCTGGTCGTCGAGCCCCGCGTGGGCCCCGAGCGCCTCGAGCGACGGCGCCTGCGTCGCGAAGGAGTGCATGAGCACGAGCGGGAGCCGCACACCCGTCGCCTCGCGCAGGTGCAGCACCTGGCGGGCGATGACGTCGAGGAACGTGAGCCCCTCCTTCACCGGCAGGAGCGCCTTCGGCCCGCTGAGGCCCATGCTCGTCCCGAGCCCGCCGTTGAGCTTCACGACGACGGCCTGCTCGAGCGCCGCGCGGACGGCCGCGGGGTCCTGCGCGCGGAGCGCCTCGGCGTCGGGCAGCTCGGTCACGGGCTCGAGCTCGGCCTCCCCGAGCAGCCCGGAGTCCCCGGCGACGACGCGGTCGACGGCGCGGGAGAACGCCCGGAGCGCGGGGTCCGGCGCTCCGGCGGCGCGGAGCTTCGTGACTGCGGGGTGCTCGGGCGTCGACACGGCGCGGACCCTACCCGCGACCGCGGCCCGCGGACCGTCGGCGGCCGCCCCGGCGCCCCGCTGCCGCTCAGCCCCAGCTGGAGCGGTACGCGAGCTGCTCGCCGCTCGGGCGGTCGATCTCGACCCCGAGCGACGCGAGCTTCAGGCGCGCGACCTCACGGTCGATCGCCTCGGGCACCGCGTGGACGCCGGGCCCGAGCGCCGGCCCGTGCGTGGCCGCGCGGACGAGGTGCTCCGCGGCGAGCGCCTGGTTCGCGAAGCTCATGTCCATGACCGCCGCCGGGTGCCCCTGGCCCGCCGCGAGGTTCACGACGCGACCCGAGGCCAGGAGGTTGAGCCGGCGGCCGTCGGCGAGGACGTGCTCCTCCACGAGCGGGAGCGCCTGGCGCCTCCCGCCCGTCGCCGCCTCGCGCAGTGCGGCGAGGTCGATCTCGACGTCGAAGTGGCCCGCGTTCGCGAGGACCGCCCCGTCCTGCATGACGGCGAAGTGCTCCGCGCCGAGGACGCTGCGGGAGCCCGTGACGGTGACGAAGACCTGGCCGCGGGCGGCGGCCGCGAGCGCGGGCATGACCTCGAAGCCCTCCATCCGGGCCTCGAGCGCGCGCATCGGGTCGATCTCGCACACGACGACCTGGGCGCCCGCGCCCTTCGCCCGCAACGCGACGCCCTTGCCGGTCCAGCCGTAGCCGAGGACGACGACGGTGCGCCCGGCGAGCAGGAGGTTCGTCGCGCGGAGGATGCCGTCCCACGTCGACTGCCCCGTGCCGTAGTGGTCGTTGAAGAGCCGCTCCGTGCGGGCCTCGTTCACCGCGACGACCGGGCAGCCGAGGCGGCCCTCGGCCTCGAGGGCGCGGAGGCGCAGCAGGCCGGTCGTCGTCTCCTCGGTCCCGCCCATCAGCCCGTCGACGACCTCGGCGCCGATCGCGTGCGCGACCCCGAGGAGGTCCGCGCCGTCGTCGAGCGTGACCTGCGGGCGGCCGGCGACGAGCGTCGCGACGTGGGCGGCGTAGGCGTCCTCGTCCTCCCCGCGCGCGGCGAGGACCGTGACGCCCTCGTCGCGCCCGAGGGCGGCGACGACGTCGTCCTGGGTGGAGAGCGGGTTCGCGGCGCAGAGGCCGACCCGCGCGCCGCCCGCGACGAGCGCACGCACGAGGCACGCGGTCTCCGCGGTCACGTGCAGGCAGGCCGCGACGGAGATCCCGTCGAGCGGCCGGTCCCGGTCGAAGCGCGCCGCGAGCGAGCGCAGGACCGGCATCTGGGCGTCCGCCCAGGCGATGCGATCCGCGCCCGCCGCGGCGAGCTGAGAGGTGGTGCTCATCGCCACGAACGCATCGGAGGGGTCAGACCCCCCTGATGCGCCCAGTGCTAGTAGCGGTAGTGGTCGCTCTTGTACGGGCCCTCGACCGGGACGCCGATGTAGGCGGCCTGCTCGGGGGAGATCGGCGTGAGCTTCACGCCGAGCGCGTCGAGGTGCAGGCGCGCGACCTTCTCGTCGAGGTGCTTCGGGAGGACGTAGACCTGCTTCTCGTAGTCCTCGGTCTTCCCGTACAGCTCGATCTGGGCGATCGTCTGGTTCGTGAACGACGAGGACATGACGAACGACGGGTGACCCGTCGCGTTGCCGAGGTTCATCAGGCGGCCCTCGGAGAGCAGGATGATCGAACGGCCGCTCGTGAACTTCCACTCGTCGACCTGCGGCTTGATGTTGATGCGCTGGATGCCCTCGGTGCGGGCGAGGCCGGCGACGTCGATCTCGTTGTCGAAGTGGCCGATGTTCGCGACGACCGCGTTGTGCTTCATCTTCGCGAGGTCGTCGGCCATCAGGATGTCCTTGTTGCCCGTCGCCGTGATGAAGATGTCGGCGGTCTCGATGACCTCGTCGAGCGTCGTCACCTGGTAGCCCTCCATCGCGGCCTGGAGCGCGCAGATGGGGTCGATCTCGGTGATGATCACGCGCGCGCCCTGGCCCTTGAGGGAGGCGGCGCAGCCCTTGCCGACGTCGCCGAAGCCGAAGACGACGGCGACCTTGCCGGCGATCATGACGTCGACGGCGCGGTTCAGGCCGTCGATGAGCGAGTGGCGGCAGCCGTAGAGGTTGTCGAACTTCGACTTCGTGACCGAGTCGTTGACGTTGATGGCCGGGAACAGCAGCTTGCCGTCACGCGCCATCTCGTACAGGCGCATGACGCCCGTGGTGGTCTCCTCGGTGACGCCCTTGATGCCCTGGGCGATCTGCGTCCAGCGGTTCGGGTCCTCCTGCAGGGATTCCGTGAGGAGCGTGAGGAAGACCTCGAACTCCTCCGAGCCGCCCGTGGACGGATCCGGCACGGAGCCGGCCGCCTCGAACTCGAGGCCCTTGTGGACGAGCATGGTGGAGTCGCCACCGTCGTCGAGGATCATGTTCGGGCCGCCGGTCGGCGAGCCGGGCCACATGAGGGCCTGCTTCGTGCACCACCAGTACTCCTCGAGCGTCTCGCCCTTCCAGGCGTAGACCGGCACGCCCTGCGGATCCTCCGGCGTCCCGTTCGGGCCGACGGCGACCGCGGCGGCAGCGTGGTCCTGCGTCGAGAAGATGTTGCAGGAGACCCAGCGGACCTCGGCGCCGAGCGCGGTGAGCGTCTCGATCAGGACGGCGGTCTGGATCGTCATGTGCAGCGAGCCCATGATGCGGGCGCCCTTGAGGGGCTGGCTGGGGCCGAACTCCTCGCGGAGGGCCATGAGGCCCGGCATCTCGACCTCGGCGATCTCGATCTCCTTGCGGCCGAAGGCCGCCAGGGAGAGGTCGGCGACCTTGAAGTCCTGCGCAGGTGCGGTGGTGCTCATCGTGTCTCCATCATTTGGGTTGCGTGCAGCGTGGCGGCGGCCAGCAGCTTCTCGTGCTTGTCCTGCTCCCACAGCAGCCAGTCGGCTGCGGGGACGTCCACGGGCCGGGCGGGCTCTTCCTCGAACCAGCCCTCCAGCGCGGCGCTGAGCTCCTCGTCACGGCGCAGCCGCAGCGCGAAGCCGACCTCGGTCAGGCTGACGTCGTTCTGGTCCAGCAGCTCACGGAGCGTGCGAAGCCGCTGGAGCTCCTCGGGACCGTAGAGGCGGTAGCCGGCGGCCGAGCGCCGGGGCTCGATGAGCCCGGCGCGCTCGACGTAGCGGAGCATGCGAGCCGACCAGCCGGTCGTGCTCGCGGCCTCGTGGATGGTCAGCGCGTCCATTCGGCACGAACCTTACCACGATCGTGTCAAGGTTTGCCGGGGTGCCCGGCGCGCCCGCGCTCCCGGCTCAGCCCTGCAGGCTGGCCTTCAGCGTGTCGACCGGGCTCGCGCCCGCGGGATCCACTCCGCGCAGCACGGCGAGGTAGAGCGAGACGAGGTCCCCCGCGAGCACGAGCGAGAGCGCCCGCTCGACGGCCGTCGTGCCGCGCGAGGCGACGAGGTGCGTGCCCGCCGCGTGCGGCGCGACGAGGTCGCGGGTGAGCGCGATCCGCGACTGCACCCGCGGGTGCGTGTCCGCGTCGTCGAGGAAGACGGCGGAGAAGCGCCCGAGGCCCTCGGCGCCCTCCCAGCCCGCGAGCTCGTAGTGGTCGGCGTCCGGGAGCTCGGAGGCCCACGCGGGGACCCGCGCCTGGCGGTTGAGCTGCGCGGTCCAGCGGTGCGCGATGGCCGCCGTGAGCCCGGCGCCGGCGATGTTCGGGATCGTGCCCTGCAGCTCGCGGGCGAGCGTCTTGAGCTCGCCGTCCTCGGCGCCCTCGGGGCCCCACTCGATGACGAGCTCCTCGAGGTGCTCCGCGGCGACGTCGAGCTCGGAGGTCAGGCGCGGGCCGGCGCCGCAGGCCGCGGCGGTCTCGAGCGCGGCGACGACCATGTAGCCCACCGCGGTCGCGGGACGCAGGCCCCCGGCGACCGGGATGACCGGGACGCCCTCGGCGCGCGCCTGCTCGGCCAGGGTGCCGCCCGTGGTGACCACGACGCGCCGGGCGCCGAGCGCGCCGGCCGCCTCGAAGCACGCGAGCGTCTCCTCGGTCTCGCCGGAGTACGAGGCGCAGAGCACGGTCGTGTCCGGCGTCGTCCAGGGCGGGAGGCCGTAGGCGCGCGCCAGCAGGATCGGGCGCGAGGCGTGGTCGCCGAGCGCCGCCGCGGCGATCGTGCCGCCCAGCGCGCTCGCCCCCATGCCGGCGACGACGAGGCCGCCCGGGGAGTCCCAGGTGCCGAGCGCCGCGGATTCCGTCTTCCAGAGCGCGTCGCGCAGGTGCTCCGGCAGGGCCAGGATGTCCGTCAGCTGGTCCGTCGGGTCCGTCGCGGCGATCGCGTCGCGGTCCAGGACGCCCTGGGTCAGCCCCTCGCTGGTGCTCATCGACCCAAGTCTGCCAGGGACGCCCGGTGGACGGCTCGGCCCCGGGGCGCGCAGGCGACGCGGACCGCGGGCGTGCGCCTAGAAGCGGACGGCGCCGTCCGGCAGCGTCGTGCCCGGGAAGACCTTGATGCCGTGGTCGAGCTTGCAGTCCGCGCCGACCACGACGCCCTCCCCCAGCACGGCCTGCCCCTGCACGACGGTGCGCTCGCCGATCCGGACGCCCGGCGAGAGGATGGCGTCCGCGACGAACGCGCCGCCCGCGATGCGCGAGCCGTCGAGGACGACGGAGCGCTCGACGACCGCGCCCGCCCCCACGTGCACGCCGCGTCCGAGGACGGTGGGCCCGACGATGCGCGCACCCGCCTCGATGCGCACGCCCTCCTCGGCGATGACGGCGCCCACGACGATCGCGCCCGGCGCGACGGTGTCGGGCGCGAGCGCGCGGCCCCGTGCGTCGAGGCGGTCGGAGACGGCGGTCTCCACGTTCCCGAGCAGGATGTCGGCGGTGCCCTCGAGGTAGCGGTCCGGGGTCCCGATGTCGAGCCAGTAGCGGCCGCGGGCGGCGTAGCCGAAGAGGCCGTCGCCGACGAGCTGCGGCCACACGACGGTCTCGATGGAGACGTTGCGGTCCGGCTCGATGCGGTCGAGCACGGAGCGCTCGAGGACGTAGATGCCCGCCGAGATGAGGTACTCGGGGATCCCCTCGAGCTTGTCGCGCCCCGGCTTCTCGAGGAAGCCCGTGACCTCGCCGTCCTCCTTCGTGAGCACGAGCCCGTACTGCGTCGGGTCGGTGACGGGCACCAGCCCGAGCGTGCCGGTCGCGCCCGTCCGCTCGTGCTGCGCGAGCTGGGCGGTCACGTCGACGTCGGTGAGGACGTCGCCGTTCAACATGAGGAAGCGGTCCTCGAGGAGGTCCTCGGCGTACTTGAGCGCGCCGGCGGTGCCGCGCGGCTCGGGCTCCTCGACGAAGCGCAGCCGGACCCCGTAGTCCGAGCCGTCGCCCAGCACGGCCTTGACCTTCGTGGCCAGGAAGCCGCACGACATGATCACGTCGTCGACGCCGTGGCTCGCGAGCCACTGGAGCATGAAGCCCATGAACGGCCGGTCGACGAACGTGACGATGGGCTTCGGGGTGCCGCTCGTGAGCGGCCGCAGCCGTGTGCCCTCGCCGCCGACGAGGATGACCGCCTGCACGCCCTACGCCCGCCCGATGCCCTCGTAGGTGAGCCCGGCGGCACGCACCTCGGCGGGGTCGAGCGCGTTGCGCCCGTCGATGATCGTCGTGCCCGCCATCGCGCCCGCCACGGCGCGCCAGTCGAGCTCCTTGAACTCCTTCCACTCCGTCACGAGCACGACCGCGTCGGCGCCCTCGACGGCGCCCAGGGCGGAGTCGGCGAAGCGCACGTTGCGGATGAGCTTGCGGGCCTCCTCCTCGGCCACCGGGTCGTACGCGCTGACGGTCGCACCCGCGGCCTGCATGCGGGCGGTGAGCACGAGCGAGGTGGCCTCGCGCATGTCGTCCGTGTTCGGCTTGAAGGCGAGCCCGAGCAGCGCGATCTTCTTCCCGACGAGCGAGCCGTCGAGGTGCTTGTGCAGCTTGCCGATGACCCGGCGCTTCTGGAGCTCGTTGACCTCGAGCACCGCGTTGAGCAGCTGGAAGTGGTAGCCCGAGTTGCCCGCGAGCTGCTTGAGCCCGGTGACGTCCTTCGGGAAGCAGGAGCCGCCGAAGCCGACGCCGGCCTGCAGGAACTTCGGGCCGATGCGGTCGTCGAGGCCCATGCCCTTCGCGACCTCGATGACGTCGGCGCCCGTCTCCTCGCAGACGTTCGCGATCTCGTTGATGAACGAGATCTTCGTCGCCAGGAACGCGTTGGCGGCGAGCTTCACCATCTCGGCGGAGGCGATGTCCGTGCGGACGAGCTCGCCCGTGGCGCTCCCGCCGTGTTCCGCGGTGAGCAGCGGGCGGTACAGGTCGACGACCGCGTCGCCGGCCCAGTCGCCGTCGTCGCCGACGACCACGCGGTCCGGGCGGATGAAGTCGTCGATCGCCGAGCCCTCCTTGAGGAACTCGGGGCAGGAGACGTACCGGAAGCCCGACTTGCCCTGCTCCTCGAAGAGCCGCTTGATGTTGCGGCCCGTGCCGACGGGCACGGTCGACTTCATGACGAGCGCGTGCTGGTCGGAGGCCGGCATGGAGCCGACGACCGCGTTGACGGCGGAGAGGTCGGCGTCGCCCGAGTACGTGGGCGGGGTGCCGACCGCGACGAACAGCAGGCGCGCCCGCTCGAGCGCGTCGCCGATGTCCGTGGAGAAGTGCAGCCGCTCGCGGTTGCGCTCGACCATCTCGGCGAGGCCGGGCTCCCAGATCGGGATCTCCCCGGCCTTCAGGCGCTCGATCTTGCCCGCGTCGATGTCGATGCAGTGGACGTCGTTGCCGAGCTCGGCGAAGCCGGCGGCGCTGACGAGGCCGACGTAGCCGGTACCGACCACGCCGATGGGCTCTCTGGGAGTGGACATGAAGCGCGGGAGCGTAGCGGAGGCGCGCTACCTGCCGCCCACGCGGGTCAGGCTCTGCGCCAGCCCGAGCATCTGCTTCTCCGTGAGGACCTGCAGCAGGGTGTTGGAGATCCAGTAGACGGCCTTCTCGGTCCGGAAGGCGACGAGGCGCAGGCGGTCGCCGTCGTAGTGGAGCTCGAGCTTGCGGCCGGCGACCGTGCGGGTCTCCGAGGGGCTGTCGAGGATCGGCGGCGCCTTCCAGTTCGTGCCCTGGACGCCGTAGTTCTGCCCCGTGCCCGGGACGTTCACGACCATCCGGTAGGCGCGGTACCTGCGGCGGCCGCGGTCGTAGAGGTCGTAGGCGCGGTGGTCGTCCACGCGCAGCGTCGACCCCGTGACCGCCCACTTCGGGAAGTAGACGGGGAAGTCGAGCTTCGTGTCGAGCGGGACGGCCTGGTCCTCGGCCTGGCGGCGCGCCTCGAAGAGCCCGGCCGGGATGCCGCCGCGCTTGGCCTTCGTCGAGCGCTGCCGCTTCCGGGTCGTCGAGGTGTCGTCCGACGGGTCGTCGCGCGGCCCCTCGGTGGCCTGGGCGGAGAGGAAGTCGCTCGCGGCGCGGTCGATCGCCTGCGGGCTCGCGACGAGGTCCGCCCCGTCCTCCTCGAGGTCCCTGATCTGGACCTCCTGGATCGGGTTCTTCGCCGATTCGACCGTGAGCTTCAGCAGCCGGAGGATCGCGTTGGTGCCCCGGATGTCCGTCTGGGTGTAGCGGCCGAAGATCTCGATGAGGTTCTTGCGGTCCGCGAAGAGCTTGGAGACGCCGATCTGCGCCTTCGCCTGCCGCAGGAAGTCCTGCTGGCGGGCGCCGCGGACGATGTCGTTGTCGTTGTGGCGGTAGCGGACGTACTCGAGTGCGGCCTTGCCGCACAGGCGCTGGTAGCCCGCGGGGACGTCGATGACCGCGTAGTTCTCGCCCGGGCCCGAGTTGTCGTTGAAGTACTTGCGGTCCACGTCCGCGTACACGCAGCCCAGGCGGTTGACCGCGCGCTGGAAGCCGCCGAAGTTGACGTTGACGACGTGGTTGATCGGGATCCCGAGGAGCCGCCGGACGGTCTGCACCGTGAGCTTCGGCCCGCCGAGCGCGTACGCCTCGTTGATCTTCCGGCGCCCGTAGCCCGGGACGTCCACGCGCAGGTCGCGCGGGAGCGACATGACGGCGGTGGCGCCGCGGTCGGGGTCCAGGCGCAGCAGGATGATCGTGTCCGAGCGCGTCGGGGTCTTCGCCGCGATGTCGACGAAGCGCCGGTCCGAGCCGAGCACGATGATCGTCTGCGGGCCGCCCGCGTCGACATCGTCGAGGACGTTCTCCTCCGTGATCCCGGCGATGGGGGTCGAGAAGCGCTCGAAGATGTCCGCGCTGTCCTTCACCTCGAGCAGGGCCGCCGTGGCGACCGCGGTGCTCGTCGCCATGACGATCACGAGCGCCGCCAGCAGGAAGCGCTTGTAGAGCCCCAGGGCGAGGCGCGGCGGCGATTGGTCGGTCTGCGGGACGGCCATGTGGGGGCGGGAGGCTAGGCGCCGACGCGGGTCAGGGACCGCGCGATGCCGAGCATCTCGGTATTGGTCAGTGCGAGTCCGAGCGAGTTCGAGACCCAGTACGTCGCCGACTTGGTGCGCCACGCGACGATGCGCAGCTTCCTGCCATCGTAGAACAAGCGGTAGTCGCGGCCCCGCATGCGCAGCCGCTCGCCGCCCTGCGCGAGGATCGGCGGAGACGCCCAGGTCGTGCCCTGCACGCCGTAGAAGTCGCCGTTGAGCTCGTCCTGGGTGAAGACGAGGCGGTAGGCGTCGTGCTCCTTCTCCCCCCGGTCGCGCAGCCTGTACGTGCGCGGCTCGGGCGGCGAGCCCGTCCAGCGCGCGCGCTTCGTGATCCCCTGCGGGAAGTACATCGGGAAGTCGACGGCGTCCTTCGCCTCGAGCGGCGCGATGAGGTCCTCGCCCTGGCGCTTGGCGTCGAGGAGCCCGAAGTCCGCGAGGGTCGTGCGCGCTCCCCGCCGGGCGCGCCCGGCGCCGTCCTTCACGGCCTGCGGGCGCACGAGGCGCTGCTTCTCCCTCGTCGCGGCGAGGAAGCGCTCCCGCGTCTGCTCGAGCGCGTAGGGGGAGGCCGTGACGTAGGAGCCGAGGCCGCCGTCGCGCTCGTCCAGGGCGAAGTCCCCCGGGAACTTCACCTGTCGGACGGGCTTGCCGGCGGAGAGCGCGCCCTGCTTGAGCAGCCGCAGGACCTGCCCCGTGTCGTGGAGCCCCGGGTCGGTCTGGGTGGAGCGCCCGAAGATGTCGATGAGCTCCTCGAAGCGGTCGATGAGCGCACCCGTCCCGACCTGGTCCTTCGCGTCGCGCAGGAAGGTCTGCTGGCGGGCGGCGCGCACGAAGTCGGAGTCCGTGTGGCGGTAGCGGACGTAGTCGAGCGCGCGCTGGCCGCAGAGCCGCTGGTAGCCCTCGTCGACGTCGATCGCCGCATAGCCGCCCGGGCCCGTCCGGTCGTTGAAGTAGTCGCGGTCGACGTCGGTGTAGATGCAGTTGAGCGAGTTGACGACGGAGCGGAAGCCCTTGAAGTCCACGGCCATCGCGTGGTGGACCTTCTCGAGGCCGAGCGTCGCCTTCACGGTCTCCGTGACGAGGCTGAGCCCGCCGAGCGCGTAGGCCGAGTTGATCTTCCCCCGCCCGTGGCCCGGGATCTCGACGACGAGGTCGCGCGGGACGTTCAGGACGGCGGTCGCCTCCTGCTTCGGGTCGAGGCGGACGAGCATCATCGTGTCGGAGTTCGCCTCGCCCCTGCCCGCGCCATAGCGGCGGTCCGTGCCGACGACCAGGAGCGTCTGGGGCTCCCCGGGCTTCGCCTTGGTGACCACCCCGGCCTTGAACGGGGCCGCGGGCGTCTGGCCGAGGCCGTTGTCGTGGTCCTTCACGATCCCGTCGACCTTCAGGAGCACGGCGGAGGCGACCGCGGCGCTCGTGAGGCAGAGGATGAGCAGGCCGCCGAGGAGGGCCTTGAGCACGAGCCGCCCCGCGAGGCGCGGCGGCGGGAGCTCCGGGCTCACACGACCTCCAGGCGCGGCGGGTCGTCGCGGCGCTCGAGCCAGGCCGGGAGCGCCCGCACGAAGTCCCCGAGCGCCTGGCGGTAGGCGGCGAGCGAGGAGATCGAGACCCACTCCTCCGGGCCGTGGTGGCCGCCGCCCGTGGGGCCGAACTCGACGGCCGGGATCCCCGCCTCGAGGAAGGAGATCGCGTCCGAGG
>JAOPZO010000239.1 GCA_025964065.1 Solirubrobacterales bacterium
CTCGGGCCAGGTCGCCGAGGAGGTGCGGCGCGCCGGCGAGGCCGTCCTGGCCGACGCCGCCGCGCGCATCCCGGGCGACCGGGCGATCGAGCGCCACGCGCTGAACGGCCGCTCCCCCGCCGAGGCGCTCACCTGGCTCGCCGAGGACCAGCAGGCCGACCTGCTCGTCGTGGGCTCCTCCCGCGACGCGGAGCGCGGCGAGGTCCACGCCGGCAGCGTCGGCCGCGGGCTCCTCACGGGCGCCCCATGCCCCGTCGCGATCGCCCCGGGCGGCTTCGCGCTCGACCTGCCAGGCACCCTGCGGCGCGTCGGGATCGCCTGGACGGACGCACCCGAGGCCCGCGAGGCCGTGGCCTGGGCGAAGGAGCTCGAGCTCGGGCCGGACGCGGAGCGGGTGCTCGTGCAGGTCGCGGACGTCGACCCGTCCCGGGCGCTCTGGGGCTACGAGGGCTACGCCTACGCGCTCGCGACGTTCCCGGAGGAGCTCGTCGCGGAGGCCCGGCGCGAGCTCGACGCGGCCGCGCGCGAGCACGCCCTGCCCGGCAGGCTCCGGGAGGGCGACCCCGCCGAGGAGCTCATCGAGGCCACGCGGGAGCTCGACCTGCTCGTCGTGGGCTCGCGCGCCCACGGCCCGCTGCTGCGCGCCGCGCTCGGCAGCGTCTCCGACCGGGTCGTGCGCGCGGCGCACTGCCCTGTCGTGGTCGTCCCGCGTGGCGCCGGCCACCACGGCGGGCCCGAGGGGCAGGAGGTCCCGGGCGTTCTGGAATCGTTCCAGACCCGCCGCTAGGGTCGAGGGACGCGAGGTGGACGGCTGCTGCGGGACGGGCAGGCCACCGCGCCGACCCCCCGAGCACGCGCACGGTCGGCGACCGCGGCCCCGCGACGCTCGAGAACTACCAGCTGCTCGAGGGGATCTCCCACTTCGACCGCGAGCGGATCCCCGAGCGCGTCGTGCACGCCCGCGGCGCCACCGCGTTCGGCACGTGCAACGCCCAGCTCGTGCGCGAGAGGATCGAGCGCGCGAACGACTACGAGCAGCCCGGGCAGCGCGTGGGCGACGGGATCGGCATCTCCGTCGACGACGTCAGGCACCTGAAGCCGCTCCCCACGCAGGGTCGGGGCCCGGGGGAGCAGAACCGCCTCGACAGCCGCCGCGTGGCCGACAGGGGCGACCCGCGCGGCCGACCACCTGCTCGGCGCCCGTGCGCTGCTGCTCGGGCCGCGCTCGTGGTCGCCCGCCGGCTCAGTGCCGCTGGCGCTCCAGCCGGAGGTACTTCGCCGCCGCGTCGACCCGGTTCGCCGCGCCGAGCTTCCGGCGCACCCGCACGACGCAGTCCTTGACCGTCTCCGAGGAGATCACGAGCCGCTCGGCGATCTCCCGGTTCGAGTGCCCCTTCACGAGCAGCATCGCGACCTGCTCCTCCCGCTCGGTGAGGCCGGCGTCCGCACCCGTCTCGGGAGGCGTCATGGGGACCGTCAGCCACCCGCCGGTGCCGAGGGACGGGACGGCGACCGGGGCGTGCAGGACCTCGCCCATGACGGCCTGGGTCGAGGAGGCGAGGTACCTGAACGTGGAGAAGGCCTCCTCGATGCGCGCCCGGAGCACCACGTGGCCCAGCGCGACGCCGATCGCGGCGCCCAGCGCCATGACGTCCGCACGATCGAGCACATCGACGGGGCGCCGGGGCCGGTCGACGACCAGGAGCGCCAGCGGCTGGTCCTCGGCCGTGATCGCGGCGAGCACCGGGTCCTCGAGGACGAGGACCGCGGCGAGGTGGCTCGTCGGCACCTCGCCGCGGCGAGGCGTCGTCGCCCGCATGAGGTGGTGCTCGAGCGTGCCGGGCCGAACGGGAACGGGGTCCGCGAGGACCCGCCGCCGCAGCTCGTCGCTCGCGGGGTCGGCCAGCGGCAGGGTGCCGGTGGCCGAGAGCACCGCGTCGCCGAGGGGGAGGACGAGGGCGCGGTCGAAGCCGAAGACCTCCCGGGCCCGGCCCGCGGCGGCGGCGAAGAGCTCCGCCGCAGAGGTCGCGGCGCGCATCCGCCGGAGCTCGAGGGGGATCTCCTCGAGGTGCCGGAGGTGCTCCGCGAGGCGCGCCGGCGCGAGCGTCAGCGGCGCCTGCGCCGCGTGATCGGACAGCTTGTACGGGCGTTGTGGCATCGGAGATGGGCAGCGTACGCCAAGTGCCCCCGATCGGGGGCGTACGGACCCCCGGACAGGGGTTCCAGACACCCTGTCTTGTCTAGTAGCTTCTCGCGCCGTGGGAGTGAAGGCCGAACCGCTGGGAGGCGTGGGGGCAGGCACGAGCGCGGGGAACTCCCCCGGGCCGCGCCGTCGTGCGCGTCGCCTGGTCACCGACTCGACCCTCTGGGGCCGGCTCGAGTCCGCGGGCGACATGGGGACGCTCGCCGTCACCACCGTCCGCAGGGCCGCAGCGACTCCGCGGACGTGGATGGCCGAGGCGGTGGTCGAGCTCTCGACCGCCTTCCGCCGCTGCATCGTGCCGCTCGCCGTCTCGCACACGGTCTACCTCATCGGCTACGGGATCATCCTGATCGGCGCGGTGCTCGGGAACATCGGCGTCATCGACCGCCAGCCCGGCGCGATCCTCCTCATCTGGGACCGCGAGATCGCCACCTGGATCACCGCGATGATCTTCGCCGGGGTCGTCGGCAGCGCCATGACCGCCGACATCGGCGCCCGGAAGATCCGCGAGGAGCTCGACGCGCTCGACGTGCTCGGCGTCCGCCGGCTCGACACGCTCGTGGTCCCCCGCGTCATGGCGACGACGCTCGCCGCGCCGCTCCTCGCCGTCGTCTCGCTCTTCATCGTCATCGCGGTCAACTACGTCGTCGGGCCGCTGGCGCTGGGCTTCAGCCACGGCGTCTACATCGACAACCTCATCCAGAACATCCGCACCGCGGACATCCTGCTGACGCTCGTCGTGAAGAACGCCTTCATCGGCTTCTTCGTCGGGATCGTGGCCTGCCACAAGGGCCTCACCTGCAAGGCGGGCGCCGAGGGCGTCGGCCGGGCCGTGAACCAGACCGTCGTCCTCACGTTCTTCGGCATCTGGCTGTTCAACAGCGTCTTCAACCTCGCGTACGTGACCGTCTTCCCCGACGCGGCGTCGATCCGGGGCTGAGCGTGGCGGTCCAGGACGTCAACGCCCCCGCCCCCGAGTCGGGTGCCCCGGAGCCCGCGCCGAAGCTCGGCCGGTTCGCGAGCGCCACGAAGGCGACGGGGGAGTGGACCGAGTTCTTCGGCCGGACCGTCATCGGGACGGCCGGCACGCTCCGCTACTTCTCGGAGATCCTCCGGCAGGCCGCGATCATGATCCGCGGCACCTCGGTGCTCGTCCTCGTGATGAACATCTTCCTGGGGATGAGCGTCGCGAACTTCGGGTTCTTCTTCCTGCGCTCGATCGGCGCGGGCGACTTCATGGGCCTGCTGTCCGGCTACGTCGGCCCGCGGCAGACGGGGCCCACGATGTTCGGCTACGTCTTCGTCGCGAAGATCTGCTGCGGCATCACCGCCGAGCTCGGCGCGATGAAGATCCAGCAGGAGGTCGACGCGCTGGAGTCCACCGGCGTCGACGCCATGCGCTACGTCGTCGGTACGCGCATGGCCGCCGTCCTCATCTTCACCCCGATCGCCTGCGCCATGGCGCTCATCGGGCAGATCGGCGGCGTCTACATCGACACGGTGCACATCCTCGACGGCATCTCGGCCAGCACGCTGCTGAGCGTGAACTGGAGCGTCCAGACGCTGAACGACCAGCTCTACTCGCTCATCACGATGTTCGCGATCGCCATCACCACGACGACCACCGCGTGCTTCTTCGGGCTGCGCACGGTGGGCGGCCCCGCCGCCGTCGGCCAGTCGGTGGCCCGTGGCGTCTTCGCGAACCTCGTGATCCTCCACGTCGTCTCCGCCTTCTGCGCGATCCTCTTCTACGGCGGCGACATCAAGCTCCCGATCGGCGGCTGAGGCGTGGTCCGCCGCATCGTCCCGCTCGTCCTGCTGCTCGGCGCCCTCGCCGTGCTCGTCACCGTGCTCGGCTCGACCACGGGTGCGGACCTGCACCGCGTGGGCCTCACGGTCCCCGACGCGACGAACGTCGTGCCGGGCCAGTTCGTGCGGGCCGGGGGCGAGGACGTCGGCCGGGTCGCCTCGATCGAGCCCGTCGACCGCGGCCGCAAGGTGCGCGTCGAGCTCGACATCGAGGACGCGGCGTGGCCGCTGCGGAAGGGCGCGAAGCTCGAGCTGCGCTTCGGCGGCACCGCGAGCTTCGTCAACCGCTACATCGCGCTCACCCCCGGCCCCGAGAGCGCCGAGCCGTACGCCGACGGGGCGACGATCCCCGCCTCGCGCTGGACCTCCCCGGTCGAGTTCGACTCGCTGCTCGGCGCCTTCACCCCCTCGGCGCGCGCCGGCATCCGCAAGCTCGTCGACGAGGCCGGGCCGGCGGTCGAGGACGCGAGGCCGGGCCTCGTCGCGACGCTCTCCAAGACGCCCGCGGCGCTCGAGCAGACCCGCGCGGTGATGGTCGACCTCGACGCGAGCCAGGAGCGCCTGGACGCGCTGCTGCGGCAGACGGACGCCGTCGTGGACGCGGTCGCGACCGCCGACCCGGGCCTGCAGCGCCTCCTCACGGGCGCGGCGCAGACCTTCGATGCGGTCGCCGAGCGCCAGGGGCAGCTGGCCCAGACGCTGAAGGCGGCCCCGGGGACGCTCACGAACCTCCGCACGACGCTCGCGACCGCCGACGGGACGCTGCGCGACGCGGCGGCGCTCACCGACGCGATCGAGCCGGGCGTGGAGGAGCTCCGCCGCATCGCTCCGCCGCTCAACCGCGTGCTCGGCACGGTCGTGCGGGTCGGCCCGGACGCCCGCGGCACGCTCGAGACCGCCCGCCGGGCCACCCCCGCGCTGAACCCGCTCCTCACGAAGCTCACGGCGCAGCTGCCGCAGCTCGAGGCGATCGGGAGGAGCGCCGCGGAGGAGCTCACGTGCCTGCGCCCGTACTCGCCCGAGATCGCCTCGTTCTTCTCGAACTGGGGATCGTTCGCCTCGGGCACCGACGGCCGCGACAAGTACTTCCGGGCGAACGTCCTCGTCCCGACCGCGGTCAACACGAACCTCTCGGGCTACTCGAGCGCCGAGGCCGTGAAGATGTTCCCGGGCACGACCTACGGCTTCCCGCGCCCGCCCGGCCAGGCCGCCGGCCAGCCCTGGTTCATGCCCGGGTGCGGCGTCGGCCCGGACACGCTCGACCCGACGAAGGACGGGGAGACGCGGTGAGCGCGCCGCGGCTCGTCGCCGGCCTGCTCGGCTTCGCGGTGCTCGCGCTCTCCGCGATGCTCCTCACGGGCGGTGGGGACGACAGCTACCACCTGAAGCTCCGGCTCGCGAACGCGGGCGGCCTCCGCGACGGCTCCGCCGTCTCGATGGGCGGCGTGCGCGTCGGCGAGGTCGACCTGACGCTCGAGGACGACGACCGCGTGCTCGTCGACGCGAAGATCGACAAGGGCAGGGGCCCGGTCCCGAAGGACGCGTCCATCGGCATCTCCGCGGTGAACTTCCTGGGCCAGAAGCAGGTGTCGATCGTCGGCGGGGACCCGGCGAACCCGGCCCCGAGCGGCTTCGAGGTGCCCGCGGGCAAGGTCACGGTCTCGACCGACCTCGACCAGGTGCTGAACGCCCTGGACACGGACACCCGCGCCAGGCTCACGATCCTGCTGAACGAGGCGGGCGGGGCCGTCGTCGGCCGCAGGTGGGACATCGACACGTTCATGGAGCAGGTCCCCGGCGGCCTCGTCGACCTCCGGGCGCTCGTCGACCAGCTCTCGACGGACAACACGACGCTCGCCGAGCTCCTCGCCTCGAGCAACCGCTTCGTCGCGACGACCACGCGCAAGAAGGCCGAGCTCACCCGCATGGTCGACGCGCTCGGCGGCACCGCCGAGACCGTGGCCACGAAGCGCGCGGAGCTCCGCGCGACGCTCGCGCAGGCCCCGGAGACGCTCGCGACGCTTCAGCGCTTCCTCGGCGACCTGCGGACCACGACGGTCCCGCTCGGCCCCGCCGCCCGTGACCTCACCGCCGCGGCACCGGCCCTGCGCGAGACGCTCGCGCAGATCTCGCCGTTCACGCAGGCCGCCCGCCCGGCGCTCGGCACCGCCACGAAGCTCGCGCCGTCGCTCACGAGGCTCGGCACGCAGGCCACCCCGGTGATCCGCGAGGCCGGGGCGCCGGTCCGCGCGCTCGCCGCGCTGTCCGAGGCGGCCCCGCCGCTCACCGACGCGCTCCAGGACAGCGCCGACAACCTCGTCGCGATCCTCGAGAACTGGTCGCGCGCGATCCAGCTGCGCGACGGCGTCGGCCACGTCTTCCGCGGCGAGGCCACCGCGAGCCCGAACCTGGTGCTGAGCGCGCTGGACCGCCTCGGCAAGCCGGCGAGCCAGCCCAAGGGGAAGGCCAAGGCCGAGCGCGGCGGCACGTCGGTGCCGGCCCCGAGCTCCCCGAGCTCCGGCCGCGCCCCCGCGCCCGCCACGAAGGTGCCGGACCTGCCCGGGGTCCTCGGGAGGACGCTCGAGGACACCCAGCAGGGCGTGAAGGCCGCGACCGACGCCGTCAAGGACGTGCTCGGCGCCGCCGCCGGGCCGCCGAAGAGCGGCGGATCGACCTCCCCGCCGGACCCGCCCGCCGCCGACCTCCTCGACTTCCTCCTCGGCCCATGACCCGTCCCCTCCGCCGGCGCCGCGCGCGCACGAACACCGTCCCGCCCCGCCGCATCCTCATCCGCGGCGGCCTGGTCGTCGTGCTCTTCTTCGGCTTCCTCTACCTGGCGAGCAGCCTGTACAGCGGCGTCCCGGGCAAGGAGTACGCCTACGTCCGGGCCGACGTCCCCGAGATCGGCAACCTCATCGTGCACGACCCCGTCCGGGTCGCGGGCATCCGCGTCGGGCAGGTCGACCGGGTCGACGTCGGGCCGGCCGGGCGCCCGAGCCTGCGCATCCAGCTCGAGCCGGGAACGAACCTCCCCGCGGACACGACGATCGTCGTGCGTGCGAACGGGCTGCTCGGCGCGCGCTTCGTCCAGCTCCTCCCGGGGCGGAGCCGCACGCAGCTCGCCGACGGCGGGCGCGTCGCCCCCGCGAAGCAGTCGCTGACGTTCGCCGTCCCCGAGACGCTCGACACGTTCGACGCGAGAACCCGCGGGAACCTCACGAAGACCCTGAACGAGGCCGGCAAGGGCCTGGCCGGCCGCGGCGAGGGGCTCAACACGACGATCCGCCGCGTCGCCGACGAGGCCGCCCCGACCCGCAGGACGATCCGGACGGTGCTCGCGCCCCCCGGCGCGCTCGCCCGCCTGCTGCCCTCGATCCGCTCCGGCGTCGCCCCGCTCGACGCGAACCGCGCGAACCTCACGGACTCCTTCGCCGAGACGGCGCGCGCACTGGCTCCGTTCGTCGAGGAGCGCGAGGGTGTCCGCGCGACGCTCGGAGCCGCCCCGGGCACGCTGGCCGCCGCGGACAGCGGCCTGGAGCGCGGCCGCCGGCTCCTCGGCGCCACCCGGGGGCTC
>JAOPZO010000249.1 GCA_025964065.1 Solirubrobacterales bacterium
CGAGGAGCCCCCCGGCGAGAGCGATCCCGGCGAGGATCGAGCGGGGGCGCCCGCTCACGGCCCCGCGGGGGCCGCGGGGGCCGGCAGGTGCGCCTTGAGCCGCTTGCGGGCGGCCTTCAACCCGAGCCGGCCGAGCAGCTCGTCGCCGAGCTTGAGGTAGTCCTCGGCGAGGTCGGGCCGGTACTGCAGGATCGAGACCGCGCGCTCCGCGGAGCCCGCGTAGGCGATGGACGGCCGGATGGTCTGCTCGAAGAGCTTGTCCCCGACGTGCTCGCGCAGCGAGTCGAACGCCTCGCGCGAGTGGACCGTGCGCATGTCGGCGATGTTGAAGAAGACCCCGAGCCACTCGAGGTCCGGGTTGAGGCCGTCCTTCGCGAGCTCGATGACCTCGAGCGCCTGCTCGACGCCCTGCAGCGCGAAGTACTGCGCCTCGGAGGAGAGCAGCGCGTAGTCGGCCGCCACGAGCGCGTTGACCGTCAGCAGGCCGAGCGCGGGCGGGCAGTCGATCATCACGATGTCGTACGGCTCCTCGACCTTCCTGAGCGCCTTGCGCAGCGTGAGCTCACGGCCCATCTTGCCCGCGAGCGTGAGCTCCGCCTCGGCGAGCGTGAGGTTCGCGGGCATGAGGTCGCCGTGGACGGCCTGCTTCGCGGAGGCGCGACCCGCGAGGACGTCGCCGACCGTGGGGTCCGCGTCGGGGTCGACGTCGAAGTAGTCCGACAGGTTGCCCTGGGGGTCGAGGTCGACCGCCAGGACCCGCAGCCCGGCGAGCCGCAGGACGTCGGTCAGGGTGCGGACCGCGGTCGTCTTGCCGGTCCCGCCCTTCTGGGACAGGACTGCGATCTTGGTTGCCACGGGCGGCATGATCCCATGCTGTCCAGCCGGAAGCGCGTCGAAAGCGCCCCGGGGGTGCTAGCGCGCGGGTGCCGCGGCCGGGACGCCCGTGAGGAACACGAGGCGGTGGCGGCCCACGACGACCTCGTCGCCGTCCTTCAGGGTGCGCCACTCGACCCGGGTGCCGTTCACGAAGATCCCGTTGAGCGAGCGGTCGTCGACCACCCGGTACCCGTCGGCCTGGCGGACGACGAGCGCGTGCCGGCGGGAGACCGTCGCGTCGTCGAAGCGCACGTCGGCGGCGAGCGAGCGGCCGATCCGCGTCCACTCGCGCGTGAGCGGGACGAGCCGGAGCTCGTCGCCGTCGCGGAAGGCGAGGTGCTCGCCCGGCCCCGAGAGCTGCGCGCGGGCCTCGGCCACGAGCGCGGCCTGCGCCTCGGGGTCGGAGCCCTGGGCGCTCCGGGCGAAGCGGCCACCCGGGAAGAGCGAGGCGCGGACGAAGCGGTCGGCGCTGCAGCTCGGGCACGGGGGGAGCAGCTCCTCGTTGGCGAGCGTCAGGACGTAGCCGCACCCCTCGCACCGGAAGGACCCGGTCCCGGCCATCGTCCCCGCGGTCAGAGACTCCATGGCCGGCTCATGCCCTTCCTGCGACGGTCCGGAAACGCGGCGGGGAGGAAACGGTGCGACCCATGACGAAGACCACGGCATGCTTCGTCTCCTGGGCATCTCCGAGCCGGACCTCGAGCGCCAGCTGCTCCGGCGCAGCGTGACCGAGCTCTCCGCGGACCGCCACGCCTGCGCGGACTGCGGCCGTACCCCGCTCGTGGGGGAGCGCTACCACCGCTACGCCCGCGGCAAGGTCGTCTGCGAGCTCTGCCGCCCGCGCCACGCGGACGCGCCCCAGACGACGGACGTCGTCCGCCACTCCGAGCGCGGCCACGCGGTCCGCCTGCGGGTGCGCCCCGCCGCCTGACCCGGGGACGGTGGGGACGCGGCTCATCCCACGAGCTGCCGGTCCGCCGCTTCCTGGCGGAGATGCCCCGCCAGGGCGATCGCGTCCTCGCGGGAGCGCACGCCGAGCTTCCGCAGCAGGTTCTTGACGTGGGAGCGGACGGTCTCCGTGGAGAGCACGAGGCCGTCGGCGATGTCCTCGGTGGACTGGCCCGTGCAGAGCCGGTCGAGGACCTCCCACTCCCGGCCGGAGAGCACGCTCTCGACGGGCCGCAGGCCCGGGCCGTCCACGCGGATCCGCTGGAAGCGCTCGATGAGCGCCATCGTGAGCTCGCGGGAGATCGCTGCCTCGCCGTCGCGGACGCCGCGCAGGATGCGCGGGAGCGCGTGCACGTCGACGTCCTTCGAGAGGAAGCCGGCGGCTCCCGCGCGGAGCGCGAGCAGGCCCGTGGCGTCGTCGCCGGCCGCGGTGAGCACGACGATGGACACCTCGGGGGCGTCCCGGCCCAGGGTCCGGGTCGCCTCGAGGCCGTCGACCCCGGGCATGACGAAGTCCATGAGGACGACGTCGGGGCGGTAGTAGCGGGCGAGCTCGACGGCGTCGCGGCCGTTCGGGGCCTCGGCGACGACGATGACGCCCGCGGCCTGCAGGGCGTCCCGGACGACGCGCCGGGCGAGCGGATCGTCGTCGGCGACGATCACGCGGAGGGCAGGGGGTACTGGCGCGACCTGGAGGTCTCGATCCATGAGGGCTCCTCGGGGGTGGGGGGATATCCGGGGCCGCGACGCAGGCCGCGGCCCCGGACTCGTGACGGTACGTCCGCCCCGCTGACCCGCCCGGGGCACTTCCTCCCCCAGCGAGGGACGGTCCGTACCGACGCCCGGAGCGCTTTCGACCGATGGACGGAATGCGGCCTCCGCCATCCTCGAGGACATGCCAGGATCCGCCTCGACGCACCGTTCGCGCCGCGCCAAGCGGGCGCTCGACCTCGTCCTGGGCGGGGCGCTCCTGCTCGCCGTCGCGCCATTGCTGCTGGGCGTCGCGTTGCTCGTGAGGCTGGAGTGCCGGTCTGCGCCCGTCCTCTTCCGACAGGCCCGCACGGGGCTCGGCGGCCGGCGCTTCCAGATCCTCAAGTTCCGCACGATGGTCCCGGACGCGGAGGCGCGGAAGGCGGAGCTCCGGGCGCTGAGCGAGGTCACCTGGCCCGACTTCCGCCTGCACGCGGACCCCCGGGTGACCCCGCTCGGGCGGGTCCTCCGGCGGTCGAGCATCGACGAGCTCCCGCAGCTCTGGAACGTCGTCCGCGGGGACATGAGCCTGGTGGGTCCGCGGCCCACCTCGTTCGGCCCGGAGACCTACGCGATCTGGCAGACCGAGCGGCTCGAGTTCAAGCCCGGGCTCACGGGCCCGTTCCAGGTCGACGGCCGCACGTCGATGGAGTTCACGGACCGCTGCCGGGCCGAGATCCGGTTCTTCCGCCACGCGACGCTGCGCTCGGAGCTCGCGCTCCTCGCCCGCACGGCGCTCGTCGTGGTGCGGCGGACGGGGACCGCCTAGTGCCCCGGCCGCCCGAGCGGCCTCAGCGTACGCCGTGCAGCAGGCCGGCGAGCCGCGCCGCGTTCGCCCCGAGGTCGTAGGCCTCGGCGACCTGTCGCCGCCCCGCCGCGCCCAGGCGCGCGCGGAGCGCCGGGTCC
>JAOPZO010000088.1 GCA_025964065.1 Solirubrobacterales bacterium
CCCGGGCGGTGTGCCATCGCGGCGACGCTCCTGGCACCATCCGGCGCCATGGATCGCCGTCGCCTGCCGCTCGCCCTGCTCACCGCCCTCGCGCTGGCCGTCGCCGGCTGCGGCGGCGACGACCTGAAGGACTCCGGGATCCCGGACGGCTCGGACACGGGCGCCGCGGCCGCCGCGACGGAGGCGGCCCCCGAGGCCGCGCCGTCCGAGGACGCCGCGAAGACGTTCGCCGAGGGCAGGGCCGTGGAGCCCGTGGCCAACGCGGAGGACCTCTCCAAGAAGCCCGGCATCCCGAAGCCGGAGGGCGACCCGGGCGACGCGCTCGTCGTGAAGGACCTCGTGGTCGGCAAGGGCGCCGCCGCGAAGGCCGGCGACGCGTTGACCGTGCGCTACGTCGGCGTCTCCTACTCCACGGGCGAGGAGTTCGACGCCTCCTGGAAGACCGAGGAGAACGCCTTCCCGTTCACCCTCGGCGAGGGCTCCGTCATCCCGGGGTGGGACCAGGGCGTCGTCGGCATGAAGCCCGGCGGCCGCCGCCAGCTCGTCATTCCGCCGGACCTCGGCTACGGCGAGCAGGGCTCCCCGCCGAGCATCAAGGGCGGCGAGACGCTCGTGTTCGTCGTGGACCTCGTGAAGATCGGCTAGCCCGGGAGCACCGCGCGGTCGGCGCCGCCGATCGTAGGATGCGGGCCTCACCCGTAGGCGAGCCCCCTGGACGATGGGGGCGCCCCCCGACGCCGGAGCATGCGAGGCCCAGATGGAAGGAGCAGCACCCTTGCGAGTGGTCATCGCCGACGACAGCGACGCGTACCGATCCGGCATGGCCCGGGCCATCCGCGCCCATGAGGACCTCGACCTCGTCGGGGAGGTCGACGGCGGCGTCGCGGCGCTCGCGGCGATCATCGACCTGCAGCCCGACGTCGCGCTCCTCGACGTCCGCATGCCCGGCCTCGACGGCCTCGAGGTCTGCGCGCGCGTCCGTTCCGCGCTTCCCGCGCCGGCGACGCGGCTCATGCTCCTCAGCGCCTACATGGACGACACGGTGATGGAGCGCGCCCGGGAGGTCGGGGCGGACGCGTACCTCTCCAAGGCGTCCTCGCGCCGCGACATCTGCGCCGAGGCGATCCGGGTGGGGCGCGGGATAGAGTAGGCGCGCGTCGTGGCCGCTCCCGGCCGCGGCCTGGAGAGAGGCCCAGCCCCGCGCCATGAGTGAAGCCAAGGCACCGCGCGTCCGCGTCTTCGTGGCGGACGACCACCCTGTCTACCGCGAGGGTGTCGCCCGTGCGATCAAGGCGCGCCCGGAGTTCGAGCTGATCGGCGAGGCCGAGGACGGCCGCCAGGCGCTGGAGAACATCAAGGAGCTGCTCCCGGACGTCGCGATCCTCGACGTCCAGATGCCCGGGCTGCAGGGCTCCGAGGTCCTCCACGCGATCAAGCGCGACGGGGTCCCGACGCGCGTCGTGCTGCTCTCGGCGCACGTCGACTCCGAGACGGTCTACCGCGCCGTGGCGTCGGGCGCCGGCGCGTACCTCTCGAAGGAGTCGAGCCGCGAGCGCATCTGCGACGCGGTCGCCGCCGTCGCCCGCGGCGAGGTCGTCCTCTCCGCCGAGGTGCAGGCCGGCCTGGCCTCCGAGATCCAGATCCGCGAGCGCGACGAGCGCCCCGCGCTCACGCCGCGCGAGCACGAGATCCTCGTCCTCACCGCCAACGGCCACTCCGCGCCGGACATCGGGAAGCAGCTCCACCTCTCGCAGTCGACGGTGAAGACCCACCTGAAGTCGCTGTACGAGAAGCTCGGCGTCAGCGACCGTGCCGCCGCGGTGGCCGAGTCGATGCGCCGCGGCCTGCTCGAGTAGCTCCACCGAAGGCGGATCGCCGGCGGGCGCCGTACGAACGTCCAGGAGCATCCTCGGACGAACGTCCACTTCCGCGCCGGACGCGGAAGCAGCAGCGGTGAGGGGTCGAGACGGGTGGTGTGTCCCGCTCCCGGCAGACCGTGATCGCCGCGTTCGCCACGCTCCTCGTGGCGGCGCCCGCCGCGGCGGCGGACTGCCCGTCGGCCGACGCGCCGCCGACCGGGGCGAACACGGTGGAGGTCCGCGCCGCGGTCGTCTGCCTCACGAACGAGCAGCGCGCCGCCGCCGGGCTTCCCGCCCTCGTCGCCGAGGGGCGCCTCGAGGCCGCCGCACAGGCCTACAGCCGCCGGATGGTCGCCGAGCGCTTCTTCGCCCACGTCGCCCCGGACGGCAGCACGCTCACCGACCGGCTCGCGGCGTACACCGACTGGTCGACGATCGGCGAGAACATCGCCTGGGGCGAGGGGTCGCTCGCCACCGCGCGCTCCACCGTCCGCGCCTGGATGGAGAGCCCGGGCCACCGCGCGAACGTCCTCAACGGCGACTTCTCGGAGATCGGGATCGGCGTCGCCCTCGGCTCGCCCGTCGGGTCGACCGGCCCCGCCGCCACGATGACGCAGAACTTCGGCGCCCGGCGCTCCACGGCCGCGGGCGCGCCCGTGAGCGGGACCGCGGC
>JAOPZO010000321.1 GCA_025964065.1 Solirubrobacterales bacterium
GCCCGCGCCCGCCCCGGCGCCTGCGCCCGCTCCCGTCCCGGCCGGCGGCCCGCGGGTCGGCATCGTCGTCGGTTCCGCGATCGCCTGGCAGCTCCAGTTCGTGAAGAAGCTCGGCGCGCGCTCCGCCCGCATGGAGTTCGCCATCGGCACCCCGGTGAGCGAGATGGCCCCGATCATCCAGGCGTACGCCGAGGCCGGCATCGAGGCGAACCTCCTCGCGGGCTTCCCGGGCCGCATCCCGACCGCGGCCGAGGTCGCGAACCTCGCGAACTGGGCCGCGGCCTTCGGCCCGGGCGGCACCCACTGGGCCGGCAAGGGCCTCCCGGCGTCCCTCGCCGTCGACCGCATCGAGTTCGGCAACGAGTCCTCCGGCCCGTGGCAGTACCGCGAGCTCGACGGCGTCGCCGACTGGTCGCACTCCGCGCAGTACGCGGCGATCGCCGAGGGCTACGGCCGGACCTTCCGCAGCGCGGCGACGGCGCTCCGCTCCGCCAACCCGGGGGTCCGCCTCCTCGCGGTCGCGGACGCGCCGGGCCGCTGGCAGCAGTGGCTCGACGGCGTCTTCCGCGGCGCGCCGGACCTCGCCTCGCACGTCGGGGGCTGGGTCGTCCACCCCTACGGCCCGCAGTGGGCGTACAACGTCGACGACGCGCTCGCGCAGCTCCGCGCGAAGGGCGCCTCGGACGCGATCCCGCTGTACGTCACCGAAACGGGTCTCGCCACGGACGACGGCGCCTGCCTCGACGACAACTACGGCTGGGACCGCTGCCTGACCTACGCCCAGGCCGCCTCGACGCTCACGACCGCCGTCGAGGGCATCGCCTCCCGCTACGCGAACCGCCTCGCGGAGATCGACATCTACTCGACCTCCGACCTCCGCGGCCACGGCGAGTCCGGTGCCCGCGAGGACTACTTCGGGGCGCTGACCTCCGGCAACGACACGAAGGGTGCCTTCACCACCGCCGTGCAGGCGCTGCTGGCCAGAAGCAGCTGAGGGACGGCGCCCGGTGCCGGGCCGGGCGCTGTAGGTTCAGCCGCCGTGGGGGGCGAGCCGGAGTGACCGACGTCGAGGCGAGCGCGGCGCCCCCGTCGAGCCGGCGCGCGCTGGGGGACATCCTCGTGCAGGTCGTCGGCCGCCTGGCGAACGGCGTCCTCGGCGTCGCGGTCCTCGTCATCATCGCGCGCCTCCTGGGCACGGAGGAGTTCGGGCGCTGGTCGACCCTCCTCGCGATCATCGTGCTCTCCGGGCCCCTGACCGAGCTCGGGATCACCCAGGTCGCGGTGGCGCGCGCGGCCGGGCAGCCACGGCACGAGCCGGAGTGGCTCGGCGCGCTGCTGGCGGTCCGGACGATCCTCGCGCTCGTCGCGACCGTGCTCTGCATCGGCACGGTGCTCGCGCTGAGCGACGGCGGGGAGATGGCGCTCGCGGGCGTCCTGCTCTCCGGCACGGTGCTGCTCGCCGGCCTGGGCGCGAGCACCGCGGTCTTCCAGCTGCGCACCCGGAACGACCTGACGGTCCTCAGCATCACCGCGAACAGCGTGGTGTGGACGATCGCGGTGGTGGCCGTCGGGCTCGTCGACGGCGGCCTCGTGCCGCTCGCCGCGTGCTTCCTGGGCGCCGCGACCGCCACGCTCGCCTTCCAGGTCGTCCTCGCGCTGCGCCACACGACCATCTCCCTGGACGGCTGGCGGTCCCGCGGGCGGGAGCTCGTGCGCGTCGGGCTCCCGCTCTCGATCGGCACGATCCTCGTCCTCGCCTACGGCCGCGCGGACCAGCTCATGGTCTACGGGCTCGCCGGCGAGCTCGAAGCCGGCCTGTACGGCGCGGCGTACCGGATCCTCGACCAGTCGACGGTGATCCCCATGAGCGTCACGGTGACGCTGTACCCGATCCTCGTCCGGGCCTGGGCGAGCGACCCGGCCCGCGTGCACTTCCTCCTCCAGCGCGCGCTGGAGGTCCTCGTGGCGATCGGCCTCGGGGCGCTCGCCTTCGCGATCCCGTGCGGCGGGGACGCGCTCGCGCTGCTGTTCGGGGACGAGTTCCGCGCCGCCGGCCCGTCGCTGGCGATCCTGATGGGCGTCTTCCTGCTCATCTGCGTGAACTACCTCAACGGGTCGGTCGTGCTGATGCTCGACCTGCAGAAGCGGGTGCTCGCCTACTCCGCCGTGGGCCTCGTGGTGAACATCACCCTGAACTTCCTGCTCATCCCGCCCTACGGCTACGTCGCGGCGGCGTGGGCGACGCTCGTGACCGAGGTGGTGGTGGTGGTGCTGACCGGGCGCGCCACGATCGCCGCGATGGGCTGGCGCCCGGACCTCCCGGTGATCCTCCGTGCCGCGGTGGCGGCGGCGATCACGTGCGTGGTGCTGACGGTGCTGGCTGCCGCGGACACGCCGATCGGGCTGCTGCTGGTCCTCACCCCGCTGCTCTACGGCGGCCTGCTCGTGCTGCTGCGGGGCGTCCGCCTCGCGGAGACGATCGCGATCGTGCGGCGGGGCGCCGATGGCTGAGGCGCTCCGCATCGCCGTCGCGAACACCGCGGACCCGGACGATCCGAGCGCCTTCTCCGGCAGCTCCGCGGCGCTGCTCACGGGCCTCCGCGCGATCGGCGTCGACGGCCGCGGCGTCGGCGCGGAGCTGCCCGTGCAGGCCGAGCGGCTCCTGCTCCGGAGCGCGGTGGCGCTGCGCCTGCGGCC
>JAOPZO010000430.1 GCA_025964065.1 Solirubrobacterales bacterium
CGGGGTTCCGGGAGCTCATCGTGCACGCGCTCGAGCACGGCCGCCCGCCCCGCGACCTGCACCCCGTGGCCTCCGACCTCGTCCGGCGCATCTCCATCCGCGAGGGCTGACGCGCCACGGGCATATCCTCTGCGGGGTGAGCATCACCGTGCCAGGTCCCGGGCCGGCCGCCCGGACGATCGACCTCCCGGCCGCGGAGGTGGCCGCCCGCGCGCTGCTCGTCGCGCTCGGGATGGACACGGAGCAGGAGGGCCTGGCCGACACGCCGCGGCGCGTCGCGGCCGCCTACGCCGAGCTCCTGACCCCCGTGCCGTTCGTCGCGACGACGTTCCCGAACGATGAGGGCTACGACGAGCTCGTCGTCGCCCGCGACATCCCGTTCCACTCGCTCTGCATGCACCACATGCTCCCGTTCCACGGGGTCGCCCACGTCGCCTATCTCCCCGGGGACCGGATCGTCGGCCTCTCCAAGCTCGCCCGGGTCGTCGAGTCCTTCTCCCGTGACCTCCAGGTGCAGGAGCGCCTCACGGTCCAGGTCGCCACCTGGCTCGAGGACACCCTGCAGCCCCGCGGCGTCGGCGTCGTGCTCGAGGCGGAGCACACGTGCATGTCGCTGCGCGGCGTCCGCAAGCCCGGCTCACGCACCGTCACCTCGGCGCTCCGCGGCACCCTCCGCGATGACGCGCGCACCCGCAGCGAGTTCCTCGCGCTCGTGCGCTGAGGCCATGGCCGACGGGCACCCCCACGCGCACGGCCACCACCACGGGCACGCGCACTCCCACGCGCCCTCGGCGGACGCGGACCGCGGGAAGCTCACGCTGGCCCTGGCGCTCATCGCGGGCTTCATGGTCGTCGAAGTCGTCGCGGGCCTCGTCGCGGGCTCCGTGGCGCTCCTGTCCGATGCCGCCCACATGCTCACGGACGCGGGGGCGATCGGCCTCGCGCTCGTCGCGATCCGGCTCGCGGCGCGGCCCGCCTCCGCGGGCTTCACGTTCGGGCTGAAGCGCGCGGAGGTGCTCTCGGCGCAGCTCAACGGCGCCGCGCTCCTCGTGCTCGGCGCCCTGCTCGCCTGGGAGTCGGTCGGGCGCCTGGGGGACCCGCCCGACGTCGAGGGCGGCCTGGTGGTCGCGGTGGGCGCCCTCGGCGCGCTCGTGAACGTGGCGGCGGCCTGGGCGCTCGCGAAGGCGGAGCGGCAGTCGCTGAACGTCGAGGGGGCGCGGCAGCACGTGCTCACGGACCTCTACGGCTCGCTCGCGGCGATCGCCGGCGGCCTCGTCGTCGTCACCACGGGCGTCGCCGAAGCCGATCCGATCGCGGCGCTCGTCGTCGTCGCGCTCATGCTCCGCGGGGGCTGGGGCCTGCTCCGCGCGAGTTCCCGCGTGCTGCTCGAGGCCGCCCCGGAGGGCGTCGACACGAACGCGATCGGGCGTGCGCTCTGCCGCCGCCCGGGGATCGTCGAGGTCCACGACCTGCACGTGTGGGAGCTCACGACGGACTTCACGGCGCTCTCCGCCCATGTTCTCGTCGCACCGGGCGACGACTGCCACGCGCGGCGGAGAGAGCTCGAGCGGGTCCTGCGCGACGAGTTCCACATCGAGCACACGACCCTGCAGGTCGACCACGAGCACGGTCCCGAGCTCCTCGAGCTCGGATAGCCGACGAACAGGGCACGGAGGCGGCTTGCGCCGGCCCCCCGATCGCGGGTAGAGGTAGGCGGTGCGCCAGCTCACGAGCCTCGACACCCAGTTCCTCGCCCTGGAGAACGCCCGCCAGTGCGGGCACGTCGCCGGCCTGGCGATCCTCGACCCCGAGGGCCGGCCCGGCGGGGCGCCGACGGCGGCCGACGTGCAGGCGCTCGTCCTCGAGCGGCTGCCGCTCCTGCCGCCCCTGCGCTGGCGGCTCAAGGAGGTCCCGCTCAACCTCGACTACCCGTTCTGGGTCGACGACCCGGACTTCGACCTCGACTTCCACGTGCGCGAGCTCGCCCTCGCCGCGCCCGGGACGGACGAGCAGCTCGCCGACCAGGTCGCCCGCATCGTCGCGCGCCCCCTCGACCGTGCGCGGCCGCTGTGGGAGCTCTACCTCATCTCGGGCCTGCAGTCCGGGCACGTCGCGATGCTCACGAAGATCCACCACGCGCTCATCGACGGCGTCTCGGGCGCGGAGATCACCGGGCTGCTGCTCGACGTCACCCCGGAGGGCCGCAAGCTCCCGCTCCCCGCGCGCTGGGCCGACGACGAGCCCGTCCCGGGCGACCTCGGGATGGCGGCCCGCGGCCTGATGGCCGTGCCGAAGTACCCGCTCCGGGCGCTCAAGGCGATCCCCCGGGCGATCCCGAATCTCGACGAGACCTCGTTCGCCACGCTCCCGGGCGCGGGGACCGTCAGCGGGACGGTCCGTCGGGTGAAGCGCGCGGTGACGGGCGAGGACGGGCCCGTGAACAACCGCGAGCGGCTCCACGCGCCGCACACGTCGTTCAACGGCCGGGTCTCCCCGCACCGCCGGTTCGCGTTCGGCCAGCTCTCCCTCGACGAGGTCAAGGCGGTGAAGAGCGCCCACGGCGTCACGGTCAACGACGTCGTCGTCTCGATCTGCGCGGGCGCCGTGCGGCGCTGGCTCGTCGACCACGAGGAGCTGCCGGGCAAGCCGCTCGTCGTCCAGGTCCCGGTCTCCGTGCGCACGGACGAGCAGTCCGGGACCTACGGCAACCGCATCATCCTCATGAGCGCCCCGCTCTTCACGGACGAAGCCGATCCCGTGGCGCGGCTGCAGCAGACGCACGAGGCGCTCGACGGGATGAAGGAGCGCCACCGGGCGCTGCCCGCGAGCCTCCTGCAGGACGCGAACCACTTCATCCCGCCCGCGGTGTTCAGCCGCGCGGCGCGGCTGCAGTTCCGGCTCGCCCGGAGCTCCGCCGGGCGCCCGATGTGGAACCTCGTCATCTCGAACGTGCCGGGGGCGCAGTTCCCGCTCTACCTCGCCGGGGCGCGGCTCGTCGCGAACTACCCCGTCTCGGTCATCACGGACGGCATGGGGCTGAACATCACGGTCATGAGCTACTGCGGCAGGCTCGACATCGGGATCGTGGCCGACCGCGAGCAGATGCCGGACGTCGCGAAGCTCGTCGGCTGGATGGGTGAGGAGCTCGCCGCGCTCGGGGCGGGCGCCCCGGCCGCGGCGGCCTAGCGCCCCCGCCGCAGGACGACGCGCTTCGTCGCCGTCCGCCTGCGGCCGACGGAGTCGATGCCGCGGGCGACGACGGTCGCGCGGAAGCCGCGCTTCCCGCGCTGGCGCAGGAGCGCCCTGCCTGCCGCGTTCAGGTCGACGTCGACCTTGAACGACCGCGCGTCCCGCACCAGGCGCTCGCCCGCGCCGACGACGACGGCCCTCCGGCCCGCCCTCGTGACGGCCTTGAGCTGCACGGCGCAGCGCAGGAGCCGCAGGCGCTCGGCGCCCGCGGCGCGGCAGCCCACGTTCTCGTCGTCTCCGCGCACGCCGATCGGCCCGCGCTCCGTGAACGTCTGCAGCCTGAACGGCTCGCCCGGGGCGCCCCTCGGGAAGTCCGCGACGCGGACCACGGCGTTGCGGACCCGCTGCGGGTGGAAGCCGACCGGGAACCGCGTGATGCGCTCCCGGGTCTCGTAGGAGATGACGTGCACCTCGTCGGCGCCGGCGGCCGAGACGTAGCAGTACTTGCCGTCGGCGCTGTTCGTCGACCAGTACGGCTTGCTGATGCCGTCGATGACCCTCGTCGCGAAGCTCGCACGGTCCACGATCGCCGCGTAGTCCGAGGACGTGCCCGCGACGCACAGGCGCTTGCCCGCCGGGTCGAGGGAGAGCCCGTGGTGGGCGGAGTCGAGGACGTAGGCCTCGGGCGGGGTGCTCCGCGAGAGGTCGTTCAGCGGGAGCTTCGCGACGCGCAGGACCTTGTCGTTCACGAGGTCGTACTCGACGAAGCCGTGGAAGAAGGAGACCTGGAAGTACACGCGGGTCTCGTCGGGCGAGAGCGCCATGGGCCGGACGGCCGCCGACATGCCCGGGAAGCCCGCCTCCTCGAGCTTGTCGCCCATGTCGATGCGCTTGAGCACCTGCTTGGTCCTCGCGTCGACGACCTGGAAGAACTCCCCGCCGCGCGAGGGCTGGCTGACCTGTGGGGGCCGGTCGAATGGCAGGTAGACCCGCCCGATCGACGCGTGGTAGATGAGCCTGCCGTCCTTGGAGTAGACGTTCTCGTGCGGGGAGTCCCCGGAGGCGAAGATCCCGACCTTCGCGCCCGTGGCCGTGTCGAGCTCGTGCACGACGTTGCCCGTGGAGGCCGAGACGAGCAGGCGGGTGCCGTCCGCGGAGATCGCCATGTGGTCCGAGCGGTAGCCGTCGACGAGCGTCCGCCAGATGATCTTGCGCGAGGCGAGGTCGATGGCGACGACGTCGGCGAGGCTCGGGCGCGAGACGTAGATGGTCCGGCCGTCGCGGGAGGAGAAGACGTCGTCGTTGAGCTGGTCGTGGCCCTCGCCGATCAGCCCGCGGATCGCGAGGAAGAAGCCGAAGCGCACGGGGTCGAGCGCGAGCTCGGCCTTCCGCTCCTCGAGGTCCGGGACGACGTCGACGCGGCCGAGCCGCTCGAACGTGTCCGGGTCGACGATGTCGGTGGTCCCGTCCCAGTTGTTCCCGACGAGGATCGCGGAGCGCGTCTCGCCCGGGATCGGGTCGGGGACCGGGTTGTTCGCCGCGGCCGTCGCGGCACCGAGGCCCGCGCAGGTCGAGGCGGCGAGGACGACGGCGAACGACCGCGTTCGGTTGAGCACCCGGTCATCCTAGACCGGGAAAACCGTGTGCTGCGTCAGGCCTGGGCCTGCAGCTCGTCCACGTCGTCGTCGAGGTGCAGCAGCGGCGTCGCCGCGCGCCGTCGCGCGGCCTTCCAGGTGCCGAAGGTCGCGAGCACGACGCCGAGCTCCGGCAGGGCCGGATCGCGGGTGGCGGCCTCGGCGTAGTCGAGCATCCGGAGCCGGGCGGGCTCGACCCCGTGCAACCGGGCGACGCCCGCGAGCGCCTCCGCGACCCGGGCCGGGTCGCCGCCGTCGGCGTCCGTGCGGCG
>JAOPZO010000371.1 GCA_025964065.1 Solirubrobacterales bacterium
AGGCGGCGGTCTCGGACCTCCAGCGGGGCGCGGAGCTCCACCTCGGCAACGGGATCGTCCCGCGCTTCTGCGGCGGTGGCCCGGAGCAGGTCCCGAGCCGCTACCGCGAGGCCTCACCCGCCGCACGGCTCCCGCTCGGGGTGCCCCAGCTCCTGGTCCACGGCGAGCGCGACGACATCGTCCCGGCGTCCATGAGCACCGCGTACGCCGCCGCGGCGCGGGCCGGGGGCGACGACGCGACCCTCGAGCTCCGTCCGGGTGACGGCCACTTCGAGCACATCGACCCCGACAGCGGCGCGTGGGAGACGGTGACCTCGTGGCTGACGCGGTTCGAGGCCTGACCCGCGAGGACGCGCTCGCGCTCGACGCGGCCGACCCGCTCGCGGCGTACCGCGAGCGCTTCGTGATCGCCGACCCGGAGCTCCTCTACGTCGACGGCAATTCGCTCGGCCGGCGGCCCCTGGCGACCGCGGACGCGCTGCAGGCGCTCGCGACGACCTGGGGCGAGGAGCTCGTGGGCGGCTGGGAGTCCTGGATCGCCTGGCCGGCGACGATCGGCGACGAGCTCGCCCCGCTGATCGGTGCCGGCCCCGGCGAGACGCTCGTCTGCGACTCGGTCACGGTCAACCTCTTCAAGCTCGCGGGCGCGGTGCTCGCGACCCGGCCCGGAGTCGTCGTCTGCAGCCCGGACGAGTTCCCGACGGACCGCTACGTGCTCGACGCGCTGGGGCGCGAGGTCGTCGCGAGCGCCCCGGAAGCCGAGGCGCTGCGCGCGGCCTGCGCGGGCCGCGAGGTCGCGCTCGTGGTGTTCTCCGCCGTCGACTACCGCTCGGGCGCCCTGGCGGACATGGCCGCGGTCGGCGCCGCGGCGCACGAGCTCGGCGCGCTCGTCCTCTGGGACCTCTCGCACGCGGTCGGGAGCGTCGAGGTGGACCTGCGCGGCACGGACGCAGACCTCGCGGTGGGCTGCACCTACAAGTACCTCAACGGCGGACCGGGCGCGCCCGCGTTCCTGTGGGTGCGGGGAGGGCTCATCGACGGCCTGACGTCCCCGATCCCGGGGTGGTTCGGCGCCGCGGACCAGTTCGACATGGGCCCGTCCTACGCGCCCGCTCCCGGCGTCGCGCGCTTCCTCGCGGGCACCCCGCCGATGGTCGCGCTGGCGGCGATCCGGCCGGGGGTGGCGATGCTCGCGGAGGCCGGGATGCCCGCGGTCGCCGCGAAGGGCCGCGCGCTCACCGGGCTCGCGATCGCGCTGCACGACCAGTGGCTCGCCCCAGCCGGGTTCACGCTCGGCACGCCGCGCGACCCGTGGGCGCGCGGGGCGCACGTCGCGCTCCGGCACCCCGACGCGTGGCGGATCACCCGCGCGCTGATCGAGCGCGCGAGGGTCGTGCCGGACTTCCGCAAGCCCGACGTCGTGCGCCTGGGCCTGCCGGCGCTGACGACGTCCTTCGCGGACGTCTTCGACGCGTGCGAGCGCCTGCGCGACCTCGTTGCGGCGGGTGAGCACGAGCGCGTGGACCCCGCGCCGCGCCGCGTGACCTGAGGGAGCGCGGGGGCGAGGAGGCGCGGCACGGGGCGGGCGCGGCCGAACGCGCGCGGCCTCCCGAGCGTCGCGAGGGGGCCGAAGTGGTGTCCCTCGCTCCACATCGGCCCTGTCGCGAAACCGGCCCGCGACCCGGCGCCGCTCCTGCCCGCGCTCAGTCGCGCCCCGGCAGGTCGTCGACTTTGCCGTAGCCGCCCGGGCGCTGGACGGCCGCGGACTCCGGCTCGTCGGGCCAGCGGCCGTGCTCGTCGAAGAAGGCGCGGTCGGCGTCGGCCCCGTCGGCGTCGGAGTTCCCGCGGAACTGCACGTAGACGATCCCGATGACCGCCGCCACGGCGAGGACCATCGTCGCGATGGAGTAGGCGTCGAAGCCGATGCCGGCGAGGAGGGTCACGTGATCGGGATGTCCTGTACGCGGTCGGGGTCCTCGGCGGTGCGCGGGGCGCCCGCCTCGTCCATCCGCTCGACCCACCAGTCGATGAGCGCGCGGGTGAGGAGCAGCAGCTGGCGCAGCACGTCGCGCACCTGGTCCTTCAGCTCCGCCGGCACGAGCTCGCGCAGCGCCTCGACGAGCGCGACGAGCGCCTGCAGCTCCTGCTGGCGCGCGGCCTGGTCGTCCGGAGTCGCCCAGCCGGCCGGCGGGACCTCCTGCGCCCGTGCGCCCGCGGTCTCCGCAGCGAGGCGCTCGGCCGCGTCGGTCGTCGCGCGGATCTGCTCGCGCAGGGCGGCGAGCGGGTCGGTGGGGGCGGTGGGGTCGCTCATGCTGGAGGGAGGAAGGACACGTGGAGCGCGCCGTCCTCGAAGCGCGCGCCCGACGCACGGTAGTCGGAGAGGGCGGGTGGCAGCAGCAGCGTGCGCCGATGGCCGTCCACGGTGACCACGAGCTCGCTGCCCACCTTCTGCAGCCCGACGTCCTCCCGGGAGGCGAACGGCAGGCGCAGCCTGAGCGTCGCACCGTCGCGCCCGAGCTCGAGCTCCTCGGACAGGCTCGCGTGCAGGACGGCCGCGGGCGCGGCCCCGGTGAAGAGTGCGTCGGCGAGCCGGTCGAGCATGGCCTCCCCGACCACCTCCTCGTCGAAGTAGGGCGCGCGCAGCACCGGCACGGGGGAGAAGCCCTCCTCGACCGCGCGCAGGTGCTCCTGCTGGCGGTCGCGCCAGGCGCCGAAGTAGGCGCCGACCTCCTCGGGGAACACGCGGTTGACCACGACCGCGTCGGTGAGGAAGCCGTAGAGGTTCAGGTACGTGAACGTGCGCCGCGCCTCGTCGATGACCATGCGGTCCGGGGTCATCACGAGCCGGACGGAGCACACCTCGCGGTCGCGCAGGATCTCGTTGAGCGCGATGAGCCCCCGTGCGAGCGCCCCGACCTCGTCGAGCACCGCCTCTCCCGGCAGGCCGATGTCGAGCACGGCGCGTGCGAGCGGCCGCGCGACGTCGAGGAGCCGGCCCTGCTGGGGGAAGATCCGCTCGAGCCACCAGCGCGCGACGTCGGGGAACGCGAGCAGCCGCAGCGTCTCGCCCGTCGGCGCGCAGTCCACGACGACGACGTCCCAGCCGCCCGTGTCGTGGTGGTCGCGGATGACGAGCAGGCTGAAGAGCTCGTCGAGCCCGGGCGGGACCGTGAGCTCCCCGGCGGTGATGCGCTCGACCCCGCGCTCGACGAGCGCGGCGGCGAGCCAGGCGCGCACCGTGCCCCAGTGGCGCTCGAGCTCGGCCTGGGCCGAGACCTGCTGGGCCCAGAGCCGCTCCCCGACCTGGACGGGCTCGGCCCCGAGCGGCCGCTCGAGCGCGTCGGCGAGCGAGTGCGCCGGGTCCGTGGAGAGCACGAGCGTCCGCAGGCCGTCGGCGGCGCAGCGCCGGGCGGTGGCGGCGGCGACCGACGTCTTCCCGACGCCGCCCTTGCCCGTGTAGAGGATCGTGCGCGGCGCCATGCGAGCCGCAGCGTAGGTCAGGGGCGGACCCGCAGGCGTCCCGCGGCGGTGCCGGCGTTGCCCGCCGGGTCCACGGCGCGCAGGCGCAGCACGAGGTCCCCGGCCTTCCGGAGCTTCGGGAGCGTGAACGCGTGCCGCCCGCGCGCGACGCGAACCGTCCCCGCGAAGACGACCTCCCGCCCGCGCGTCGCGGTCAGCGAGACGCTCGAGACCTTGTCGAGCGTGAACGGCACCCGGGCGGCCCTCCCCTTCCGCGCCGCCTTCGCCCCCGGCACGAGCGCGACGACCGGCGGGCGGGTGAGGTCCGCCGTGAATCGCGAGGCGGTGTCGCAGTACAGCGCCTGGGTGGTCCGGTCGCAGAGCCCGCGCAGGAAGTCGCGCAGGAGGCGGTGGTAGCCGAGGTCGGACTCGCGGCCGCCGACGGCGTAGAGCGACCAGGCGCCCGTATCCGCGCTCGGGAGCTCCGCCCGCAGCTGCGCGTCGCCCGCCGCGAAGAGCGCGCGGCCCTCGGGGTCGTTCGCGAGCGCGCCGAAGTCGTGGAGCCCGTTCAGCGCCTGCACGAACCCGTTGACGATCCGCAGCCGCGGCGCGTAGGAGTACTGCAGGAAGTGCGCGCCCGCGGCGGTCGGGACGCGGACGCCGGCGGGCGGCGCGGTCCGGAAGATCCCGAGCGCGGAGCGGGCCGCCTCGAAGTACGTCGTGTCCCGCAGCCGGATCGCCGCGCGTGAGAACGCCTGGAGCCCCGTGCCCTGCGACAGCGCGCTCACCCAGGGCGGCCGGCCGCCGTCGAAGGTGAACCAGGACTCGTAGGCGGTGCCGCCCGCGCGCGTGGCCGCGAGCCCGCGCGCCTCGTCGAGCAGCCGCCGCAGCCGCTCGTCGTACGTCCTCCCCGTGAAGAGCGCGTTCGCCTTCCCGAAGGTCCCGAGCCACTGAACCTGGATGCCCTCGCCGGGGTAGCTCTGCCAGACGAGCTCGGAGCCCCGGAAGCCGATCCGCGCGCCGTAGGGCAGCAGGCGGCCCGTCGTCCACCACTGCCGGTTGCGCTCGAGCGTCTCGAACGCGAGCGGCACGCGGGTGCTCGAGAGCTCGCCACGCCGCGTGACGGCCTCGAGCGTCCGCAGGACGGAGACGAGCTCGGCCCTCCGGCGCCCCGAGAGCCGTGGGTACGTGCGCTTCGCCGCGTCGTAGCGGCTCCGGGCGCGGTCGTGCGCCTCGACCGTGATGCGCCCGGCGTCCC
>JAOPZO010000385.1 GCA_025964065.1 Solirubrobacterales bacterium
CGTGGCGGGTCGCGCACCGCCCGCGCCGCCGCGCACCACGCGCCCGCCACCGCGGCTCCGCGCCTCCAGCACGAGCACCACGACCGTGAGCACGACGAGCACCAGGCCCAGGAGCGCCGCGGGGGTCCGGTCGAACAGCGAGCGGTACTGCAGGAAGATCGCGCGGGTCAGCGCGTCGAAGCGCATGAGCGAGACGACCCCGAAGTCCGAGAGCGCGTAGAGCGCGACGAGGACCGTGCCCGCGCCGACCGCGGGCCGCAGGACGGGCAGCGTCACCTCGCGGAAGACCTGCCGACGCGAGCGCCCGAGGCCGCGGGCCGCCTCCTCGAGCGCCGGGTCCATCCGGCGCAGCGCCGCCGCGGCGAGGAGGTAGACGTACGGGTAGGTCGCGAGCGTCAGCGCGAGCCAGGCGCCGAGGAAGCCGAAGATCCACGTGCCCTCGCCGAGCAGCCCGCCGGGGCCGAAGGCGGCGATCAGGGCGAGCGCGACGACGTAGCTCGGGATGACGAGCGGCAGCGCCGCCGCCACGCCGACGACCCGGCGGAACGGCAGGTCGGTGCGCACGACGAGCCACGCCAGCGCGACGCCGAGGACGGCGGCCGACGCGCTCACCGCGACCACGAGCAGCACCGTGCTCGTGACGAGCGTCAGCGTGCGCATGCGCAGGACGGCGTCCCACGCGTCCGCGTCGGCGCCCACCGCGCGGACGACGAGATAGGCGAGCGGCAGGACGGCGAGGGCGGCGACCAGCGCTCCGGCCGCGCCCAGCGCCGCCACCGACCGCCGCCGGATCACGTCCCGAAGCCGACCTCGTCGAGCAGCTCGAGCGTGCCGCGGAGCTCGTCGCCCAGCTTGCCGAGCTCGATCTCGGGACCCTGCAGGTCCGCGAGCGCCGGGAGGTCCGCGGGCGGCGCGACGCCCGTCACGAGCGGGTACTCGAACGTCTTCTGCGCGAAGAACTCCTGCGCCTCCGTGCCGAGCAGGAAGTCGACGAGCTTCTGCGCGTCCGCCGTGTCCTCGTGCTCCAGGATCCCGACGCCGGCGACGTTCACGAGCGCGCCCGGGTCGCCCTTGGCCATGAAGTGGTTCGCGACGGGGAAGCGGGGCTTCTCGAGCTTGAGCTCTGCGAGGTAGTAGTGGTTCACGAACCCGACGTCGATCTCGCCGGCCGCGATCGCCTCCTCGGTCTGGATGTTGTTCTCCAGGAGGGTCGGGTCGTTCGCCTTGATGCCCTCGAGCCACGCCTTCGTGCGCTCCTCGCCGGCTTCGAGGCGCATCGCGGAGACGAACGCCTGGAAGGAGGCGTTGGGCGGCGGGAAGCCGATGCGGCCCTTCCACTCGGGCTTCGTGAACTCGAAGATCGAGTCCGGGAGCTCGTCCTCCTCCACGCGCTCGGTGGAGTAGGCGACGACGCGGGAGCGGCCCGAGATGCCGACCCAGCGGCCCTCGGGGTCGACCCAGCGCTCGTCGACCTTCCCGCGAGTCGCGGCGGCGAGCGGCGTCAGCAGGCCGGCGTCCGCGACGGCGCCCAGAGCGCCCGCATCCTGGGAGAAGAAGAGCTCGGCGGGGGAGTTGTCCCCCTCCTCCGCGAGGGTGGCGGCGAGCTCGGCGGAGTCCCCGTAGCGGACCTCGAGCTTCACGCCCGAGACCTTCTCGAAGCGCTCGAAGAGAGGGCCGACGAGCTTCTCGTTGCGGCCGGAGTAGACCGTGAGGGTGCCGTCGGAGCCGGCTTCGGCGTCATCGCCGCCGCAGGCGGAGAGCCCGAGGACGGCAGCGGCCAGCAGGAGGGCGAGGAGGAACGGACGGGGCATAGGGGTGGCTCCGGGTCGGGACTAGAGGAAGACGGGCACGGGGCCCGCGTGCACGTGGACGTGGACGCGGCTCCCGAGCGGGACGAGCTCGTTCGACGGGCGCTGCGACCAGAGCAGGGTCCCGTCACCGAGGCGCACGCGGTACATCACGTCGTGGCCGCGGAACTCGCGACCGACGACCTCCCCGGCGCCGCCGGGGGTGCAGTCGAGCTGGACGAGCTCGGGGCGGACGAGCACCTGCTCGCCCGGCGCGCTGACGTCGACGCCGAGCGCCGCGGCACCCGCGCGCCCGAGGACGTTCGCGGTGCCGACGAATTCCGCCGACCAGCGGTCGACGGGTTCGTGGTAGAGCCGCTCGGGCGCGTCGACCTGCACGATGGCGCCGTCGCGCATGAGCGCGACGCGGTCGGCGAGCGCGAGCGCCTCCTCCTGGTCGTGCGTGACGAGCAGGACGGTGGTGCCCGCGGTGTCGAGGATGCGCGCGAGCTCCTCGCGCATCGCGCCGCGCTGCAGCGGGTCGATGGCGGAGAACGGCTCGTCGAGCAGGACGATCTCGGGTGCGGGCGCGAGCGCACGCGCCAGCGCGACCCGCTGCTGCTGTCCGCCCGAGAGCTGCCGCGGCAGCCGCGCGCCGTAGGCTTCAAGCTCCACCAGCGCCAGCGTCTCGCCGACACGCTTCTTGATCTCGGGCTTCGACACCCGCCGCATCTCCAGCGGGAATGCGACGTTCTCGGCCACGGTCATGTGCGGGAACAGCGCGTAGTTCTGGAACACCATGCCCACGTTGCGGTGCCGCGCTGGTGACAGCGTCACGTCCTGATCACCGAGCAGCACCTGCCCCTCGTCGGGCACTTCGAAGCCGGCGACGGATTTCAGCAACGTCGTCTTGCCCGAGCCAGACGGGCCCAGGATGGTCAGGAACTCGCCTTCCTCAACGGTCAGGTCGATGCCGGCAAGGGCAGTGACGGCGCCGAAGCGCTTGACAATCCCAGAGACGCTCAGGCGCACGCGCGAGGCCCCGTCAGCGCCGCAGC
>JAOPZO010000402.1 GCA_025964065.1 Solirubrobacterales bacterium
GGCGGCACGGGGTCGTCGTGGGCGTCCTGGCCGCGGTCGGGCGGGAGGAACCTCGACCCGACGCTCGACGCCCAGGCGCTGTTCGGCGCCGTCGAGCGGCTCACGCGCCCGACGCCGGAGGACCCGGACGCGATCGACCCGCCGCCGGAGTGCGCGATTCGCGGCGGAGCTCCAGGTCCCAGGGAGGTCCCGCGCTCCCGCGGGGCCGTCCGCGCCTGGTTCGCCGAGCTGCGCCAGCAGCTCGGCGGCCCCCGAGGTCATCCAGGCGACGATGGACCACCTCCTGCACGCGGGAACCACGTTCCCGCCGCCGCCGCCTTCCGCGGCATGGCCCCCGAACGCGACGAGGTCCTCACGCCGACGCAGGCGCCACGCCGGGCGGCGGCGCTCGAGCCCGTCCTCGCCTAGCAGCCGCCGGAGCACGCGACGCCCCAGGCGGCGACGAACGCCACGACGAAGAGCCCGAGGGCAACGGCGCACGCGAGCACCACGCCGACGAGCGTCCACGCGGCGGTGCGAGCCGGCGGCATCCGGCGCCGCTCGAGCTCCCGCCGCAGGAGCCGCGTGCCCGCCACCAGCGTGAGCAGGACCCCGGCGGTCGCCCCGAGGCTCGTCACGGCGCCCACCCGCACGAGCGCCACCGACCCCAGGAGCGCGAGCACCACCGGGAGGCCCACGAGCACCAGTGCCCACCAGCGCGCGCTCGGCACACGTCGCGGGCGCTCCTCGGTCGGGGTCCCCATGCCGGCCCGTACCCCACGGCCGTGGTCGGGTTCCGCGCCGGTACAGTCGCGCCATGACCGACCGCCTCACGCACCTCGACGCCGAGGGGACCGCGCGGATGGTCGACGTGGGCGCGAAGGCGATCACGAAGCGTCGCGCCGTGGCCCGCGCGACGGTCCGCATGCGCCCGGGAACCGCCGCGCTCGTCGCCGCGGGGGACGCGCCGAAGGGCGACGTGCTCGGCGTGGCGCGCATCGCCGGCATCCAGGCGGCGAAGCGCACGGGGGAGCTCATCCCGCTCTGCCACCCGCTCGGCCTCGACCACGTCGACGTCGACGCGCGGGTGGACGCCGCCGCCGGCACGGTCACCATCACCGCCGAGGCGGGCCTCGAGGCGCGCACGGGCGTCGAGATGGAGGCCATGACGGCCGCCACCGTCGCGGCGCTCACGGTCTACGACATGGTCAAGGGGCTCGACAAGGGCGTCGCCATCGAACAGGTCGTCCTGCTCGAGAAGTCGGGCGGGCGCTCCGGGACGTGGCGCCGCGGGCCCGACGGGTCCGGCTAGCGTCCACCCCCCGATGCGCACCGCCGTCCTGACCGTCTCGACCACCGTGGCCCGCCGCGAGAAGGAGGACCTCTCGGGGCCCGCCCTCGCCCGGCTCGCCGACGCGGCGGGCTGCGACGTCGTCTCGCTCGAGGTCGTCTCGGACGACGGCGGCTCGATCCAGGACCGGCTGCGCCATTACGTCGACACGGGCATCGCGCTCGTCTTCACCACGGGCGGCACGGGCTTCACCCGGGACGACGGCACCCCGGAGGCCGCGCTCTGCGTCATCGAGCGCCGGGCCACAGGCCTCGAGGCCGCGCTGCACGCCGAGGCACGCGCACGGCACCCCATGGGCGCCCTCAGCCGCGCGGTCGCCGGCATCGCCGGGCGCACGCTGATCGTCACGTTCCCGGGGAGCCCGCGGGCCGTCGGCGAGCTCTTCCCCGTGGTCGAGCCCCTGCTCGCCCATGCGGTCGCCACGCTGCAGCGGACGGGTGACAGCACCCCCGGCCACTGAGCCCGCGCTCCTGCTCGACGGCGTCACACGGCGCTACGGGCTGCGCGCGGCGCTCGACGACGTCTCGCTGACGCTCGCGCGCGGGCAGACCCTCGTCGTCTTCGGCCCGAACGGGGCGGGGAAGTCGACGCTGCTGCGGGTCCTCGCGACGCTCCTGCGCCCGCACGCCGGGACGGCGCGGGTCCTGGGCCACCCGCTTCCCCGCGACGGCTGGGCGATCCGCGGGCGCATCGGCCTCCTCTCGCACGAGCCGCTCCTCTACCGCGACCTCTCCCCGCGCGAGAACCTGCGCTTCCACGCGCGGCTGCACGGTGTCGGAGAGGAGCGCGTGGAGGAGGTGCTGGACCTCGTGAAGCTCGGGCTGCGGACGGACGACCCGCTGCACACGTTCAGCCGCGGCATGGTCCAGCGGACCGCGGTCGCCCGGGCGATCCTGCACGATCCCGAGCTCCTGCTGCTCGACGAGCCGCGCGCGAACCTCGACCCCGCGGCCGCCGCCCTGGTGGAGCCCCTCATCGGCGCGGCCAGCGGGCGCACCCGCGTCGTCACGAGCCACGACCCGGTGGGCGGGCTCGAGGAGGCCGACGTCGCCCTCGGCCTCGTCGGCGGGCGCACCGCGCTGCTCGCGCCCGCGGCCGACGTCGACGCCGCGGCCATCGGGGCGCTGTACCGGTGAGGACCGTCGGCGCGCTGCTGCGCAAGGAGCTGCTGCTCGAGCGGAAGGTCCCGCAGCTCGTGCCGGCGATGTCGCTCTTCTCCGTCACGACGTTCGTCGTCTTCCACTTCGCGCTGGGCCAGCGGACCGTCGACGGGGAGCTCGCCGCGGGGATCCTCGTCGTGACGCTCCTCTTCGCGACGATCCTCGGGATCAACCGGCTCTACGTCGCCGACCGGGAGGAGGGCGGCTTCGACGCGTTCCTGCTCGCGCCCGTGGACCGCACGGCGCTCGGGATCGCGAAGGCGCTCACGCTCTTCTCGTTCCTCGTGCTGCTCGAGGTGGTGATGCTCCCCGCGTTCGCGATCCTGCTGCTCGGGCCGGGGATGGGCTTCGACGTGCTCGGGCCGCTCGTGCTCGTCCTGCTGCTCGTGAACGTCGGCCTGTCGGTGATCGGGACGCTCGTCGGGGCGCTCGCGATCCAGACCCGGGCCCGCGACCTCATCGGCCCCCTGGTCGCGCTCCCCCTGCTCGTCCCCGTCGTCATCGGCGCAGCCCGTGCGCTCGCCCCGGTCCTCGCGGTGGGCGGCCCGGCGCCGCTCGAGGCCCGGTGGTTGGGGGTCCTCGGCCTCTATGATCTGGTCTTCGGGCTCCTGGCGTACGCGCTGTTCGACTTCCTCGTCGAGGACTAGCCCGGACCACCGGTCCCGATCCCCCTCCTGCTCGTAGAAGAGACATGACGTACGGCAACCGCCTCCGCGTGACCTCCTTCGCCGCCGCCCTCGTGCTGCTGGTGGCGTTCGGGCTCGCCTTCTTCGCCGCCGACATCGAGGCGGACCAGGGCTTCTCGCAGAAGATCTTCTACGTGCACGTGCCCATGGCGATCGTCGCGCTCTGCGGCTTCGTCTACGGCGCGATCATGGCCGTGCAGCACCTCCGCACGGGGGACTCGCGCTACGACCTGCGCAGCTACGTCGCGATCCACCTCGCCGTCGTGCTCGGGGTCGGGACGCTCCTCACGGGGGCGATCTGGGCCAAGGCCGCCTGGGGCGTCTGGTTCGAGTGGCGCGAGCCCACGCTGGTCTCGTTCCTCATCGTCTTCCTCCTGTACTGCACCTACCAGCCCCTGCGGTTCTCGATCGAGGACCCGGAGAAGCAGAGCCGCTACGCGAGCGTCTTCGCGATCACCGCGGGCGCGTTCGTGCCGCTGAACTTCCTCGCGGTCCGGCTCGCCGACCCGTACATCCACCCGCGGGTGCTGAACCAGGGCGGCAGCGACCTCCCGGACTCCTTCCGCCTGCCGTTCTACCTCGGGATCCTCGGGATGGCGCTGCTGTTCGCCGCGCTGTACCAGTACGAGCTCTCCCACAAGCACGCGCGCGCCCAGGTCCGCCAGCTCCGCCGCAAGCTCGGCGGCGAGGACGAGGCGCCCGGCCGCTCCGCCGCCCCCCAGGTGCACTCCTCGTGATCTCCCTCCTCGCCCAGGCCTCCGACACCCTCCCCGACGACAACACGGGCTACGTCGCCGCGGCGTACCTCGTCTTCTTCGCCCTGGTCCTCGTGTACTTCGGGATCATGGCCGCGAAGCTCCAGCGCCTCGAACGCGACCTCGTCGAGCTCAACGCGCTCGCCGACCAGCAGGCCGCCGCCCGCGCGTCGGACACCACCCGGGACCCCGCATGAGCCACGCGCACCACTCCGGCGAGCTCCTCGCCCTCGGCATCTCGCACAAGACGGCGCCCGTCGCGCTGCGCGAGCGGCTCGCGCTGACGGACGGCGAGACGGAGAAGGTGGTGCAGGAGCTCGCGAACGCGGCGGAGGTGCACGAGGTCGTCGCGATCTCCACGTGCAATCGCACCGAGCTCTACATGGTCGTCGGCGACCCGCTCGAAGCCGAGTTCGAGCTCCTCGGGATGCTCGCCCGCCGCGCCGGCATCCGGCCGACGGAGCTCGCGGGCGTCATCTACTCGCCCCGGAACTGCGACGCCGCCCGGCAGCTCTACCGCGTCACGAGCGGCCTCGAGTCGATGATCGTCGGCGAGGCGGAGGTGCAGGGCCAGGTCAAGCGCGCGTACGACGCCGCGCTCGCCGCCGGCACCACCGGGCCCATGACGAACCGGCTGTTCTCCGCCGCGCTGCAGACGGGCAAGCGCGTCCGCACGGAGACCGCGATCGGCGAGCAGCGCACGTCGGTCTCGACCGTCGCCGTCGAGCTCGCCGCCGAGGCCGTGGGCGACCTCGCCGCCCGCGACGTCGTGATCATCGGCGCCGGCGAGACGAGCGAGCTCACCGCCCGGGCGCTCGCCGCCCGTGGCGTGCGCACCATCTTCGTGGCGAACCGCCGCGCCGCCCGCGCCCGTGCCATGGCCGAGCGCGTGGGTGGCACCGTCGTCTCCCTCGACGAGCTGCCCGCCCGCATGGAGGCCGCCGACATCGTCGTCTCCTCCACCTCCTCGCCGCACCCCATCGTGGGAGCGGACGAGCTCGAGCTCGTCATGCAGGCGCGCGGCGGCCGGCCGCTCGTGCTCATCGACATCGCCGTCCCGCGCGACATCGAGGCCGCCTGCGCCGAGGTCCCGGGCGTGACGCTCTTCGACATCGACGACCTGCAGGCCGTCGTCTCCCGCAACCTCGGCGTCCGCGAGGGCGAGCGCGCCCAGGCCGAGGAGATCGTCGAGGAGGAGATCCAGCGCTTCGCCCGCTGGATGGGCCAGCTCGACGTCCGCCCGACGATCGCCGACCTCCGCACCCACGGCGAGCAGATCGTCGACTCCGTCCTCGCGGAGAACAAGGGCCGCTGGGACACCGCCTCGCCGCGGGACCTCGCCCGGGTCGACGCCGTCGCGCGCGCCGTGATGCAGCGCCTGCTGCACGAGCCGACGATCCGCCTGAAGGGGCTGCCCGAGGCGGGCTCGCCGTCCCACGGCCGGCTCCAGATCGTCCGCGAGCTCTTCGGCCTCGACGGGGCGCCGAGCGCGCACGACGAGGCCTCGGAGACCGGCGCCGCCACGGACAACGTGCGTGCGCTCGGCGAGCGCCGCCGCTCCGCGCGGTGAGGCTCGGCACGCGCGGCAGCGCGCTCGCCCTGGCCCAGGCGCACTGGGTGCGGGAGCTGCTCGCGGCTGCCGGGCAGGAGTGCTCGCTCGTCGAGATCACGACCACGGGTGATCGCGACCGCGCGGTGCCCGACAAGCTCAAGTGGGTGAAGGAGCTCGACGAGGCGCTCCTCGACGGGCGCATCGACATCGCGGTGCATTCCGCGAAGGACGTCCCCTCGCTCCTGCCCGACGGCCTCGCGCTCGTCGCGACCCCGCCCCGCGAGGACCCGCGCGACGCGCTCATCGGCGCGCTCGGCCCCCGGGTCGGGACGGCCTCGCCGCGCCGGGCCGCGCAGCTGCGCGCCTCCGCGCCGGAGGTCGAGGTGCGGGAGGTCCGCGGGAACGTCGACACGCGCCTCGCGAAGCTCGCCGCGGGCGAGTACGACGGGATCGTGCTCGCGGTCGCCGGCCTGAAGCGCCTCGGGCGCGAGGCGGAGATCTCCGAGGTCCTCGACCTCGTCCCGGCGGCCGGGCAGGGCACGGTCGTGCTCGCGGCCCGCGCGGGCTACATCGTGCCCGACGGGCTGAACGACCCGGCGACGTGGACGGCGCTGTGCGCCGAGCGCGCCTGCGTCGCGGCGCTCGAGGCCGACTGCCACACGGCGGTCGGCGCGCACTGGGACGGCACCCGGTTCCGCGCCTGGGTCGGCGCGGAGGACGGCTCGGCCTGGCTGCAGGACGAGCTCGCCGTCGCGGGGACGACCGAGGAGCCCGAGGCGCTCGGGGCGCTCCTGGCCGAGCGGCTGCTCAGCGCGGGCGCGAACGCGGTGCTGGGCCGATGAGCGGCCGCGTCTTCCTCGTCGGCGCCGGGCCCGGCGACCCCGGCCTCATGACGGTCCGGGCGGTCGAGCTCATCGCCGCCGCAGACGTCGTGCTCTTCGACAAGCTCATCCCGGAGAGCGCCCTCGTCGGCGCCCGGGCGGACGCCGAGCTCATCGACGTCGGGAAGATCGGCGGCGGCAGGCAGGTCCCGCAGGACGTGACGACCGCCCTGGTCCTCGAGCACGCCCTCGCCGGGAAGCAGGTCGTCCGCCTCAAGGGCGGCGACCCGTTCGTCTTCGGCCGTGGGGGCGAGGAGGCGCTCGCCTGCGTCGCCGCCGGCGTCCCGTTCGAGGTCGTGCCCGCCGTCACCAGCGGCATCGCCGCGCCCGCCTACGCCGGGATCCCGGTGACGCAGCGCGGGATCACGAGCGCGGTCGCCTTCGTCACGGGCCACGAGGACCCGGACAAACCCGAGACGCTCATCGACTGGCCCGCGCTCGCGCGGTTTCCCGGCACCCTCTGCTTCTACATGGGGATCCGCACCCTCGACCGCATCGCGGAGCAGCTCGTCGCGGGCGGGCGCCCGGCCGGCGAGCCCGTGGCGGTCGTCATGCGCGGCACCTACGGGGACCAGCGCTCCGTGCGCGGGACCCTCGCCGATATCGCGACCGTGGTGCGGGAGGCGGGCATCGGCGCGCCGGCGATCACGGTGGTCGGCGGCGTCGCGGCCCTGCACGACGAGCTCTCCTGGCTCGAGGAGGCCCGGCCGCTCGGCGGGCGGACCGTCGCGGTCACCCGGGCGCGGGCGCAGGCCAGCGGCATCGCGGCGACCCTCCGCAGCCTGGGCGCGAGCGTCGTCGAGGCGCCCGCGATCCGCATCCAACCGCTCGAGGCGGAGCTCCCCGCGCTCGCGCACTACGACCTCGTCGTCGTCACGAGCGTGAACGCGGTCCAGCAGCTCTTCACGCACGTCCGCGACGCCCGCGAGCTCGCGGGGGCGACGGTCGCGGCGATCGGCCCGGGCACCGTCGCCGAGCTCCGCCGCCACGGCATCGAGCCCGACGTCGTGCCCGAGCGCTCGATCTCCGAGGCGGTGCTCGAGGTCCTGACGGAGCGCGGGCCGTGGAGCCGGGTGCTCATCCCGCGCGCCGAGGAGGCCCGCGAGGTGCTGCCTGAGGGCCTGCGGGCCCAGGGCGCCCACGTCGACGTGCTCCCGCTGTACCGGACGGTGGCCGAGCCGCTCGACCCCGCGGCGCGCGAGGCCGCGCTGGGCGCGGACTACCTCTGCTTCACGAGCGCCTCGAGCGTCACCTTCTTCCACGAGGCGGCCGGCACCCTCGCCGGTCCCCGCCTCGTCACGATCGGCCCGGTGACCTCGGACGCGGTGCGCGCGCTCGGCTTCGCCCCGCACGTCGAGGCGACGCAGCACGACCCGGACGGCCTGGTCGCCGCCCTGGTCGCGGACGCCCGCGCCTCCTGAAAGGGGCCGGGCACCTTCATGTTCAGCCCGACGTCGGCGGCTCGCCGTCGTCGTCGGCGATGCCGGGCATCGCGTCGGCGCCGGGCTCGGCGCCCTCCTGCGGGTCCGGGCCCCCCAGCGGCGTGGGCTCCGGCTCCTGCTCGTCGGGCAGGCCGGTCGGTGCGTCGTTCCCGCGGGGGTTCGTCTCCATGGAGGGCCCCTACCCATCCGGGGGCCGGCACTAGACTCGCGCCGTGACCGACGCCCGGCCGATCAGCTTCCTCTCCGACTACGGCCTGGACGACGACTTCGTCGGGGTCTGCCACGGGGTGATGGCCCGCATCGCCCCCGCCTCGCGGGTCCTCGACGTCACCCACGGGATCCCGCGCCACGACATCCGCACGGGCGCGCTGCTCCTGCGCCGCTCGCTCCCGTACCTGCCCGCCGGCGTGCACCTCGCGGTCGTCGACCCCGACGTCGGCACGAAGCGCCGCGCGATCGCGGTGCGCACCGCGGAGGAGGACCGCATCCTCGTCGGGCCCGACAACGGCCTGCTGTCGCTCGCCGCGCAGCGCTTCGGCGGCGTGGTCGAGGCCGCGGACGTCACCCGCTCGGTCCACCGCCTCGAGCCCGTGTCGGCGACGTTCCACGGCCGCGACCTGTTCGCGCCCGTCGCCGCCGCGCTCGCCGCCGGCGCCCCGCTCGAGGAGGCCGGCGACCCGCTCGACGCGGACGAGGTGCAGGTCCTCCACATGCCGCTCGCCGAGATCGACGCCGACGGCCTCAACGCGCACGCGATCGCCTTCGACCGTTTCGGCAACGTCACGCTGGATGTGGAGCACGAGGAGCTGACCTTCGCGGGCCTGCGCCTCGGCCGGAAGGTCCTCGTCAACGACCGCGAGGCGGTCTACGCGGTGACGTTCGCCGACGTGCCGCGCGGGGAGCTCCTGCTCTACCAGGACGCATACCGCACGCTCGCGCTCGCCGTGAACCGCGGCTCGGCCCGCGAGGCGCTGGGCCTCGAGCTCGACGCCACCGTGCGCCTGGTCGGCGCGTGAGCGCCCTCGGCGCGCCGCACCTCCACCTCCGCGAGACCTCCTCCACGAACGACCGCGCGCGCACGCTCGCGCTCGCC
>JAOPZO010000423.1 GCA_025964065.1 Solirubrobacterales bacterium
GGCCGAGGCCGAGCTCCGGGCCCTGCGCGCCCAGATCTCCCCCCACTTCGTCTACAACGCGCTCGCCGCGATCGCCGCCCACATCCACTCGGACCCGGAGGAGGCGCGCGAGCTCCTCACGGACTTCGCGGAGTTCACCCGCTACGCATTCCGCGGCCAGCGCCCGTACGTGACGCTGGCCGACGAGCTCACCTACGTGGAGAAGTACCTGCGGCTCGAGCAGGCACGCTTCGGGGACCGGCTCGTGGTGCGGATCGAGGTCGCGCCGGAGGTCCTGCAGGCAGTGGTTCCCGTCCTGTCGCTGCAGCCGCTCGTGGAGAACGCGGTGCGCCACGGGCTCGAGGCGCACGGTGGCTCCGGGCAGCTCGAGATCCTCGGCCGCGACCTCGGTCCGGACGTCGAGCTGCGCGTCCGCGACGACGGACCGGGAATGGCGGACCCGGCCGGGGTCCTCTCGGGGTCGGCGGGCGGGATCGGCATCGCGAACGTGCAGGCGCGGCTGCGGCAGAGCTTCGGCGCGGGCTACGGGCTGCGCATCGCGTCGGACACCACGGGCACCGAGGTCACGATGACCCTGCCGAAGTTCCGGGCGGGGGTGCGGGCGGCGTGAGGGTCCTCGCGGTCGACGACGAGCGGCCCGCGCTCGAGGACCTCGGGCGGCTGCTCCGCGCGTCGCGGCGGGTCGACGACCTCGAGCTCGTGCAGTCCGGGTCCGAGGCGCTCGTGCGCGTCGGCGAGGCACGCTTCGACGCGCTCTTCCTCGATGTGCGGATGCCGGGGATGGACGGCGTCGCGCTCGCCCGGGTGCTCGCCCGGTTCGCCGAGCCGCCCTCGATCGTCTTCGTCTCGGCCTACGAGACCGCCGCGGTGCAGGCCTTCGAGCTGCACGCGCTCGACTACCTCATGAAGCCCGTCTCCCGGCGGCGGGTGGAGGAGGCGCTGGAGCGCGTCGCGGCGGAGCGGACGCCGGCGCCCGCGGCGGTGGCGGGCGCCGCGGGCGAGGAGGCCGACGGCATGGTCGCGGTCGACGCGCCGCGCGGCGGCACGCGGCTGCTCGCGCGCTCCTCGATCCTCTACGGGCAGGCCTACGGCGACTACGTGCGGATCGTGAGCGACGACGGGCGCTTCCTCGTGCGCACGACGATGTCCGACCTCGAGCGGCGCTGGGAGCCCTTCGGCTTCGTGCGCGTGCACCGCGGCTACCTCGCGAACCTCAAGCGCGCGGTCGAGCTCCACCCGCTCATCAACGGGACGGCGACGCTGCGGTTCGCCGACGGGCACGGCGTCCCGATCTCCCGCCGCCAGGTCGGCGAGCTGCGGCGGAGGCTGCGGGTGTGAGCTCGCCGCGCGACGAGCTCGCGGAGGGGTCCGAAGTCGGGAAGGTCTACCTCCGGCGCCTCGTGCGGGCGCAGCTGCTGCTGTCGCTCACCGCGCTGCTCGCGTTCGGCGGCCTCGTCGGCTCGCTCCCGCTCGCGCTCTACGTGCTGCCCGGGCTGCACCGCGCCGAAGTGCTCGGGGTGCCGCTCCCGCTCGTGCTCCTCGGGCCACCCATCTTCGTGCTGCTGATCACCATCGGCTGGGTCTACCAGCGCCGGGCCGACGCGCTCGACGCGAGCTTCCGCGAGCTGCTGCACGACCCATGATCGCCATCCTCGCCGTCGGGGCGGTGACCCTCGGGGCGATCGGGCTCGGGACGTTCGGGGTGCGGCTCGCGCGCACGACCTCCGACGTGTTCGTCGCCTCACGGGCGATCACGCCGTGGTGGAACGCCGCGGCGATCTCGGGCGAGTACCTCAGCGCGGCCTCGTTCCTGGGGATCGCCGGGCTGCAGATGAAGCTCGGGGCCGGCGCGCTCTGGCTGCCCGTGGGGTTCACCGCGGGGTACCTCGCGCTGCTGCTGTTCGTCGCCGCGCCCATGCGACGTTTCGGCGCGTACACGATCCCCGACTTCGCGGAGGCGCGTCTGGAGGCGCCGTGGCTGCGCCGGGTCGCGGCCGCGGTCGTGCTCGTGATCGGCGGCTTCTACCTCGTGCCGCAGCTCAAGGGCGCCGGGCTCACGCTCGGGGTGGTGACGGGCGCTCCGTACTGGGTCGGCGTGGTGGGGGTCGGGGCGATCGTCGCGCTCGTCGTCGCGCTCGGCGGCATGCGCGGGATCACCTACGTGCAGGCCTACCAGTACTGGGTGAAGACGTTCGCGATCCTCGTCCCGGCCTGCGTGCTGCTGCTCCACCTCGGCGGGCTGCCGGAGCGCGCCGCGCTCTTCGGGCAGGAGCTGCCGCGCGCGCCCGCGGCGGGGCTCGTGGTGGCGCTGGAGGAGCCGACCCGCGTGGAGTTCCCGCGCGACGCCGCGTACGCGGTCGACGGCGTGGCGGCGCGGGCCGAGGGCGGGGACGTGCGGACGCTCCCGGCCGGGGAGCTGCGGCTGCCCGCGGGGACGACGGTGCCGGTGGCGGAGGGGACCGACGCGCGGGTCGGCGCGGACTGGTCGCGGCCCGTGACCGACGCGGGGAACGCCTCGCCGGTGTTCGTCTACTCGCTGCTGCTGGCGACCGTCCTCGGGACGATGGGGCTGCCGCACATCCTCGTCCGCTTCTACACGAACCCGGACGGGCCGGCTGCACGACGCACCACGGTACGGGTGCTCGGGCTGCTCGGCCTCTTCTACCTCTTCCCCGTGGTCTACGGCCTGCTCGGGCGGGCGCTGACGCCGGAGCTCTACGTGACCGGGCGGACCGACGAGGTGGTGCTGCGGCTGCCCGAGGCGGCGTGGCCGGGACTCGGGGGCGAGCTGCTCGCGGCGCTCACCGCGGCGGGGGCGTTCGCGGCGTTCATGTCGACGGCCTCCGGGCTGCTGGTCTCGCTCGCGGGGACCGTGAGCTACGACCTGTGGGACCGCAGGGGCGCCGAGGCGCAGCCCTCCGTGCGGACGCGGCGGTTCCGGGCGGCGACGCCGTTCGCGATGGTCGTGCCCGCGGTGTTCGCGCTCGTGGCGCGGGACCTCGACATCTCGCTGCTCGTCGGCTGGGCGTTCGCGCTCGCGGCGAGCACGTTCTGCCCGCTGTTCCTGCTCGGCATCTGGTGGCGCGGGCTGACCGCGCGCGGGGCCGCGTGGGGCATGGCGGCAGGCGCGTGCGTCGCGTCGGGCGGGATCGCGCTGACGCTGGCGCGGGACACGACGGCGACGACGGTCGGCGACGCGCTGCTGGCGCAGCCCGCGGCCGTCTCGGTCCCCGTGGCCTTCCTCGTGATGGTCGGGGTGTCACGCCTGGACCGCGCGCGGCGGCCGCGGCAGGTCGAGGCGCACATGCGGGCGCTGCACGCGCCCGAGGGGCTGGGGCTGGTGCCGCCGCGCTGAAGGGACGGTCCTCGTGGTCGGGGTCGCCGGGCGAGCCCGACCTGCGCCTTGCCGAGAGGCCCGGGCGACCGCACTCGTGATCGGGCTCGCCGGGCGAGCCCATCGACGAGGACGCACGTTCGTCGGCCAGCAGCCGCACGACGTGCGGGCGCGAGCGAGCGCGCCCGGTCGCGACCTCGACGCGGCGCACCTTCGCCGGCCACCAGCCGCGTGACGTGCGGCGCGCGCCGCAGCACCCGCCCGCGCGTTACGTCGACTGCAGCCAGGCGAGGACGGCGAGGACGCGGCGGTGGTCGTCCTCCCCCGGGGCGAGGCCGAGCTTCGAGAAGATGCTCGTGACGTGCTTCTCGACGGCGCCCGGCGTCACGACGAGCGCCCGCGCGATGCCCGCGTTCGTGCGGCC
>JAOPZO010000434.1 GCA_025964065.1 Solirubrobacterales bacterium
CGGAGGCCTCCCGGACCTCCTCGCCGCGCACGGCGCCGCGATCCCGGCGAGCGCCGGCCTCCTCGTGCCGGCCCGCGGCCTGGTGGCCGACGGCCACGCCGTCGTGCGCCCGAGCGCCTACGTCGCCGCACGGGTCCCCGCCCGCGCGGTCGCCTGCCTCGCGGGCGGGGACCGCTCCCTCGTCGTCGCCTCGGAGGACCCGGGGTGGGCGCGCGAGCTCACCGCGCTCCTGCGTGCGGGCGGCTTCGACGCCCGGCGCTCCGCGGACGTCACGGGAGTGGAGCCTGCGGGCATCGCGGCCGCGGGCATCCCGGCGGTCGCCGGTCCGGAGGCCGGCGGCGGGCAGCTGCTCGCCGGGGCGGGGACCGCGACGGGGGCACGGACGTGACGACGGCGGCCTCCGCCGCCCGCCGGGCGGCGTAGGAGGGCCTAGGCTGCCGTGCGTGGACAAGCCGGAGCTCGACGCGAAGTTCTCGGACCTGTACAAGGCCCACCTCCGGGACGTCTACTCGTACTCCTACTACCGGGTGGGCAACCACCACGACGCCGAGGACCTGACGGAGCAGACGTTCCTGCAGGCCTACCGGCACTTCGAGCGGGCGCTCGGGGAGAGCGACGGGCGGCCCCTGCGGCCCTGGCTCATCCGGATCGCGCACAACCTCGCGGCGAACCTCTACCGGGACCGCTCGCGCAAGCCGCAGACCCACATCGAGGACGACTCGCAGCTCCGGACGCTGCACACGACGGAGGACATCGTGGAGGGCCGGGACGAGCTGGCACGGATCCTCGAGGGGGTCAAGGAGCTGCCGGACGACCGGCGCGAGGCGCTCATCATGCGCTTCGCCCTCGGCATGGACAACCGCGAGATCGCGCGGGCCATGGGCCGCACCGACGGCGCGACCAAGGTGTTGATCCATCGGGCGATCAAGCAGCTCGAGACCATCGTGCGAACCCCGGACCCGGCAGGAACCTGACGCCATGAGCGAGTCCGTCGACATCGAGGCCATGCTCCGCCAGGCGCTGACGCCCGTCGAGCCGCCCGCGGACTTCCGCGTCCGCTTCGAGCAGACGCTGCAGAACCTCACGGACATCGCGGCCGACGAGCTCGACGCGTGGGAGCTCGGCGCCATGCGCGACCCGCGCAACTGGCCCGGGGTCGCCCGCCCGGTGGCCGCCGTGGCGATCGGCGGCGCCGCGAGCGCCGCGCTCGTCGTGGTCCGCGTCCGCGCGGGCCGGAAGAAGCGCCGGGCCGACGCCGGAGATCCGCTCGCCTACGTCGAACACACGGTCAGGGCGGTCGCCGAAGAGGCGCGCCGCATCATCGACCGCTGATCGGAGCACGCAATCTCCCAGCCTCCGGGTGATCCGAAGGGGACGGCCCGCGCGAAGAAGGGGCCAATGGACGGCATCTCCCTACGCGACCTCGCCGACGAGGACCTCATGCAGTACGTGCGTCGCGGGGAGGCCCAGGCGTTCGAGATCGTCTACGAGCGTCATTCGACCGCCGCGTTCTCGCTCGCCTACCGCATGACGGGCTCCCGGAACGCCGCCGAGGACGTCGTGCAGGAGTCCTTCCTCAGCCTCTGGCGCTCCAACGCCCGCTACGACCGCACCCGCGGCTCCGTGCGGACCTGGGTGCTCGGCATCGTCCACAACCGCGCGATCGACGCCCTGCGCCGCTCCGTCGTCCACGACAAGCGCCGTGCGAGCGACGAGGGCATCGAGGAGCGCTTCGAGGCCAGGGAGCGCACGGAGGTCGAGGTCGCCCGCCGTGACGAGGCGCGCGAGGTGCGCGACGCGCTCACGACGCTCCCGGCCGAGCAGTGCAAGGTCATCGAGCTCGCCTACTTCGGCGGGTTCACCCACACGGAGATCGCCGCGATGCTCAACACGCCGATCGGTACCGTGAAGGGTCGGATGCGCCTTGGCCTCGACAAGATGCGGGCCCAACTCGGCGGCCTCTCCCCGGAGTTCGCGGGATGAGCCACCAGCCGCTTCCCCGCAGCGAGTGCCCGCGCGGCATCGACGCCGGCGCCTACGTGCTGCACGCCCTGAACGCCGAGGAGGGCGACGCGTTCGCCGGCCACCTGGCCGACTGCGCCCACTGCCGCCTCGAGGTCGACGAGCTCCGGCTCGTCGTCGACACGCTTCCCAACGCCGCGCCGCAGATGACGCCGCCCCCGGCGCTCAAGAGCCGCATCATGGCCGTGGTCGGCGCGGAGTCCGAGCTGCTGCTCGCCGCGGGTCCCGAGGCCGATCGCGTCCCGAGGCCCGCGCCGTCCCGTGCGCGCCGGTGGCTGAGGAGCCCGTTCGCGATGCGCCCCGCCTTCGCCGGCGCGCTCGCCTGCGCCCTGCTCGCCCTCGGCGTGGTCGGCGGCATCGCCGTCCAGGGCTCCGACGAGCCCGAGACCCGCGCGCTGCAGGCCTGGGCCGAGGGCCCGGCCGAGGCGCGCCTGCTCGTCACGGGCGACAAGGCGTCGCTCGAGCTCGCGAACATGCCGAGCCTGGGCGCCGGCCGGGTCTACCAGGTGTGGCTCGACAAGGGCGACGGGCAGCTCCGCCCGACCCACACGCTCTTCAACGTCCGCTCCGACGGCCGGGCGACGGTCGCGATCGAGGAGTCGGTCGCGGGCGTCGAGCGGATCCTCGTGACCACGGAGAAGACGGGCGGCGCGCTCGCACCGAACCCGGACGGCCCCGTCATCACCGCCTCGCCGGCCTGAGCGCCGGCTTCGGGGCGGATCCAAGCCCCGGTGCTAGCGTCGAGCCCACTGTGAGCACCGTCGCGGAAGAGACCGTCTGCTACCGGCACCCGGACCGGGAGACGGCGGTGCAGTGCTCCAACTGCGCGCGCCCGATCTGCACGGAGTGCATGACCTCGACGCCGGTCGGGATGCGCTGCCCGGAGTGCTCCAAGCAGACCACGCAGGTGCGGACGCTCCGCAGCGTCCAGCAGCACGCGACGCAGGTCACCCGGATCATCATCGGCATCTGCGTCGTCGTCTTCCTCGGCGAGCTCGCCACGGAGCGCGTCGCGTTCCCCGACTCGGTCTACTGGCGCGGCGGCGTCGCGGCCGTCTTCGTCGCCGACGGCGAGTGGTGGCGGCTGCTCACGGCGGGGTTCCTGCACGCGGAGCCGCCGTTCGGCTTCCTGCACCTCGGCTTCAACATGTACCTCCTGTGGATCCTGGGCGGGATGCTCGAGGGGACCCTGGGGCGCTGGCGCTTCCTGCTCGTCTACCTCGTCGCGATCGCCGGCGGCTCGGCCGCGGCGATGCTGATCCAGCCCGGCGCGTTCTCCGTCGGCGCCTCGGGCGGCGTCTTCGGCCTGATGGGCGCGGCGCTGCTCGACCTCCGGTCGCGCGGCTACGCCCCGTTCCAGTCGCAGATCGGGCAGCTGCTGATCCTCAACCTCGTGCTGACCTTCGTCTTCCCGAGCGTCTCGATCGGCGGCCACCTGGGCGGCCTGGCGGCGGGCGCCCTGGCGTTCCTCCTCACGCAGGAGACGACGCGCCGGCGGCTGCCGCAGCCCGTCGCGCTCGTGGCGCTGGGCGCGCTGCTCGCGGCGCTGCTCGTCGCGGGCGTCGTGGTCGCCGGGAGCGTCAACCCCCTCTCCTAGCGCCGGTGGAGCCCCTGCCCCGGGCTCCGTGGACGCCTCAGCGCCCGGCGCTCAGGCGC
>JAOPZO010000001.1 GCA_025964065.1 Solirubrobacterales bacterium
GGCGCGCGGCGACCCGCCACGAGCCACCGAGCGTGACGCGGGCCAGCCCGCGCGCGTCCGTGCGCGCGGCGGCGCTGCGGCCCGTGGAGGAGCGGACCGTGACGATCGCGGAGCGCACGCGCACGCCACGGCCCTCGTCGTCGTAGCCCATGACCCGCACGGTCCTCGTGCCGGCCCGGACGGCGGTGAGCGTCCGCTGGCAGCCCCGCGCGCCGAGCTTGCACCAGAACCACGTGACGACGTCGCCGCTGCGCAGGCGCCGCCCGTTCCCGAAGGAGCCGGAGGTGCTCGCGGCCGAGGCCGTCCCGGCGCGGCGGCCGACCTTGTAGGCCCAGCCGTCGCGGCCGCGGTTCGTCGTGCTGGCGATCCGCCGGACGAACATCGCCGAGGGCGAGCATCCGCCGCCCGCGGTGATCCCCATGGGCAGGCGCAGCTGCGCGAGCGCCGCGAGCGGCGTGGCGGACGGGGCCGGGCAGGTGCGCGACTCGACCCGGAGCCGCGCCTCGCGCGCCCCGACGGTGGTGGGCGCCTTCACGACGGTCCCGTTCGGGCCGAAGACGCTCACGCGGACGGTCGGGCCCGCGCCCTGCGCGGCGGTGGCCGGGAGGGCCGCCGCGACGCAGGTGAGCAGTCCGGTGGCGCCGAGGCGCCACCGCCTAGCCGACGAAGAACACGACACGGTTGCGGCCCCGCTGGTAGGTCGTCGTCTGGTTGCCCGCGCGGTCGAGGACGATCACGTCCAGGACGTAGCGCCCCGTCGGCAGCGACGCGGGCAGCAGGTAGTCGAACGTCGTGTTCGTGCCGACCGAGAACGTGCGGGCGTTCTTGATCCCGCACCTGCGCGTGGGCACGAGGCGCTCACGGGCGCCGTCGTAGCGCGAGCACTGCTTCGCGTTCGTGCGCGAGAGGCGGACGCGGACGTCCTTCACCCCGGCCGCCTCCGGGTCGACCTGGCCGGTGAGGCGCCGCGGGCCGCGGCCACGGGCGTACCGCCGGCCCTCGGTGACCGACCCGATCTTCGCGAACGCGGCGGTGGCGTCGGGACCGGTGACGGACGGCGGGGGCCCGGGGGGCGTGGGCGCCCCGGGGGTGCCGGAGCCGCAGAAGCCGTCGTTGCCGTCGGTGACGCACACCGTGACCGGCACGGACCGCGAACCGCTCGCCGTGCTGGCGCGCAGCGTCGCGGGACCACGTGCGCTCAGGGTGACGGCGGCCCGGCCATCGGCTCCGGCGGTCACGGGCGCCGCTCCGCCCGTGATCGTCGCGCCGGCCGCAGGGGTCGCCGTGCCCTCGCCCGGCGTGCCGGTCTCGCTGCGGTACTCGGTCGCGGTGACGGTGAACGGGGAGCCGGGCGCGGCGGTCGCCGGCGCGCTGAGCGTCAACGGCAGGACGGTCGGCGTGTACGTCGGTGAGGAGATGTCGACGAGGTACAGGACGCGGTCACCGGACTGCAGCAGGTCGATGTCGGAGCAGACGCCGTTCCCGTACTTCTCGTTGAGCCACCCGGCCCAGTAGTCGTTGTTCGCGAAGGTGTGGCTCTCCCCGAGGATCTCCTGCACGAAGTTGCCCTGAGGACCGCCACGATCCCAGCTGCCGCCCGTGGCCTGCTCGAGCGCCGCGCCGACCGTTCGGGGCGCGTTCGGCCCGCTGCAGGGGTTGCCGGGAGCCTTCACGTCGGGGAGCGTGACGGTCGTCTCGGGCAGGAGCGTGGCGCTCTGGCCTTCGATCCGGACGCTGACGGTCGGACCGGCGATCGCCGGAGCGGCGGTGGCGAGCGCGACGGCGCCGGCGATGACGCCGGTCAGGAGCTGAGACTTCATGTGAGGGAGCCTCCCCTTCCACGGGGGTCGTGTGGCGTGCCGGCCGGAGGTAGGTCTCCTGGCTCCCGGGCTCCTCACCACGCCTTCCCAGCGCCCGCCGGGCCCCAGTGGCTGCCTGCTGCTTGCGGTGAGGGGACTGCGCCCGGTCACAGTGGCGGGTCCGCGCCGGAGTCACACCGGACTTCCCTTGCACCACCGACCTTTGACGCACCGGAGCGTAGCGCGCGCGAAAACGCCACGGACCCCCCGGCACTACGATCGGGCGCCCATGACCGTGAACCTCACCCGGATCTATACGAAGCTCGGCGACGGCGGGGAGACGCACCTCGGCGACATGTCCCGCGTGCCCAAGACGCACCCGCGGGTCGAGGCGTACGGCGACGTCGACGAGCTCAACGCGCAGGTGGGCGTGACGCTCACCGTCGAAGGGCTCCCGGAGGCCTACCGCCCCTGGCTCCAGCAGGTCCAGAACGACCTGTTCGACATCGGCGCGGACCTCTCGGTGCCGCACGAGGGCGACCGCTCGCGCCTGCGGGTGAAGCCCGAGCAGACCACGTGGCTGGAGGCCCGCTGCGACGAGGTCAACGCGACGCTCGAGCCCCTGAGGAGCTTCGTGCTCCCGGGCGGCACGCCGGCCGCCGCGCACCTCCACGTCTGCCGCACGGTCTGCCGGCGCGCCGAGCGCCGCGCGCTCCTGGTGGCCGACGGCAACCCGGAGGTCCTGAAGTACCTCAACCGCCTCTCGGACCTCCTCTTCATCCTCTCCCGCGCCGCGAACGGCAGCGAGGAGCCGCTCTGGCAGCCCGGGAAGTTCCAGTAGCCGGCTAGGAGGAGCGGACGCCCCGGGCGAGCCCGAGCGCGCAGGCGACGGCGAGCCCGGCGATCGCCGTGGCGCCGACGACGAACGTCGAGTAGTCCGCGGCGAACTGCACGACGTCGTCGGGCCGCGCGAGCCAGAGCGCCCCCGCCGCCCCGGTCGCCCCGAGCGCGAGCACCGCGGGCACCACGACGTCGGCGGGGCGCAGCGCGACCTCCCGCGCGCCCCCCGTCGGGTGCCGCTGCTCGAGCGCGTTGAGGCCCGCGACCGCGAGCAGCGTCCAGGTCATCGCGACGAGGAAGCCGCCCAGCACGTCGGACGGGAAGTGCCAGCCCAGCGCGAGGATCGAGTACGAGACGCCGATGGCGAAGGCGGCGCCCAGCGCCGCGGCGGCCGGGCGCGCACGGGCCGGGG
>JAOPZO010000018.1 GCA_025964065.1 Solirubrobacterales bacterium
CGCGAGCGCGAGCTCGTCTGAGCGACGGCGCCCCACCCGGGGCGCCGCCGGCCAGGGTCACCCGGCGTTGGGCAGCAGCCCGCCGCCGGGCTGCAGGAACTGGATCTCCGGCACGACGCAGCCCGGGGACGTCCGCAGCAGATAGCGCACCGACTCCGCGATGTCCTGCGGGGTGATCATCGTCTCGGCCGGCACGTGCTCCTTGACGAACTCCGTCATGGGCGTGTCGACGAAGCCGGGGCAGAGCGCGGTCGACTTGATCCCGTCGTTCGCGAGCTCCTTGTTCATCGCCTGGGTGAACCCGACCACGCCATGCTTCGTCGCGGAGTACACGCTGAGCCAGCCCTCGCCGACCTTGCCGGAGATCGAGGAGGTGTTGACCACGAGCGCGTTGCGGTGCTCCGCCCCCGCCGCCTTCAGCATGGGCGCGGCCTCGCGATAGAAGAGGAAGATCGAGCGCAGGTTCGTGTTGAGCTGGAGGTCGACCTTCTTCGTCGTCAGGTCGCCCACGAGCTCGCCGATCCCGACACCGGCGTTGTTCACGAGCACGTCGAGGCGGCCGAACTTCTCCTCGTGCTGTCGCACCACCGCCTTGATCGTCTCCTCGTCTCCGAGGTTGCCCGCGAGGTGCTGCACGTCGTAGCCCTTGGCGCGGAGGCCGTCGGCCGCGGCTTCGAGCTTCTCCGGGCGGCGGGCCGCGACGGTCAGGCCGAAGCCCTCCTCGCCGAGCACCTCGGCGATCGCGAGGCCGATCCCGCTGGATGCTCCGGTTACGAGTGCTGACCGCTGGGCCATGTGCGCTGCTCCTTCTCCGTGGTTGGTCGCCTCATCCAACCAGAGGGACCGGCACGCAGCCCCCCGCGGACGGCCTAGGATCGCCCCGCATGCATCGCCGTCCCATGCTCCTCGCCGTGCTCGCCCTGATCCTCGTGGGATGCGGCGAGGACGGCCGCGACGCGCCGGTGCCCGATCCGCCCGTCGCGACGGCGAGCCCGCGGGATTTCCCGGCCGTGACGTCCGGGGACACGGTCGCCGAGCTCACCGCGGACCTCCCCGAGGGCCCCATCCTCACCCCGGCGGTCTCCCTGCTCGAGAAGGGGCGCAACCGCGTCGGCTTCGCGCTCTTCGACGCGGCGCGCACGCAGCTCTCCGGCGCGCAGGTGGCGCTCTACGTCGCCAAGCCGGACGGGACGGCGGTCCGCGGCCCGTACGTCGCGCGGTCGGAGTCGCTGGAGGTCTCGAGCGCCTTCGTGTCCCGGACCTCGGAGGACGACCCGGACTCGGCCAAGTCGGTGTACGTCGCCGACGTGCCGTTCAAGCGCTCCGGCAAGGTGACGGTGACCGCGGTGGCCCGGCTCGACGGCCATCTCATGCGCTCCGAGCCCGAGGCGATGACGGTCGGCGCGAAGGGCGCGACGCCGCCCGGCGTGGGGGAGAGGGCGATCGTGATCGACACGGAGACCGTGGCGTCGGCCGGGGGGGATGTCGAGCGGATCGACACCCGCGTGCCGCCTGCGCCGGAGCTCCATCGCGAGAACTTCCGCGACGTCCTCGGCAGGAAGCCGGTCGTGCTCGTGTTCGCGACGCCGCTGCTGTGCCAGAGCCGGGTCTGCGGGCCGGTGGTCGACGTCGCGCTGCAGGTGAAGGCAAGGGTCGGGGACGACGTCGCCTTCATCCACCAGGAGGTCTTCAAGGACAACCGGGTCGAGCGCGGCGTCCGCCCGCAGCTCGGGGCCTGGCGTCTCGTGACCGAGCCGTGGACCTTCGTCATCGACCGCAAGGGCATCGTCCGGGCGCGCTTCGAGGGCGCGCTCTCGGCCGCCGAGCTCGAGCGCGCGGTGGCCGAGGTCGCCCGCTAGCCTCGGCCCCGCGCGCCGGTAGCTCAGCGGTAGAGCAGCGGGCTCATAACCTGTCAGGTCGCTGGTTCGAATCCAGCCCGGCGCATCGAGAAGCACCGTGAAGTCAACGCTTCACCTTCGACGCATCCTCCCCGAGCTCGGGCGCGGCCGGTCGAAGGCGGCGATCACCGAAGCGAGCATGCAGGCGTTCCGCGAGAAGGGCCGCGAGCTCCCGCTTCAGAAGGTCACGACCGAGCAGATCGACCGCCTGCGTCGCTCGCTCCTCGGGCGCGGCCTCGCGCCCCGGACGGTCGCCGAGCGACGCCGCGACGCGCCTCCTTCAGGAGCGGCTGCTGGCGCCGGCGTGAGCCTCTGCTCGTCCCCCTACGCCAGAAGAGGACCACGGAGACCGCCAGCGGACCGCCGGGCACTCGATCGTGAGGCTGCTCGTCGTGGCGGGCAGCGGATTCAGGGCTGACGGGCGTCGTGAGCGCATGGGTCGCGTGATGCGCCGAGACGGCACCGCGGGTCTCCCCGGATGGACCGCCGAGCGCCGCCCCGATGACAGGGCGCAGAGCCTCCTTCACAATGCCGGAATGGACTTCCGCCAACTACGGGTTACCGGACCTTGATGGCATCCGCGTCGCAGCGCTTCTCGTCGCTGATCAGCGCAAGGGTCGCCGAGCTCCTCGATCGCGTCGAGGACCCCTCGGACGTCCTCGACCACAGCTGCAAGCAACAGCTCGAGTCCTTGCGGCAGGTCAGGTCGGCCATCGCGGGGACCGTGAGCGCCAAGAAGCGCCTGCGCACGCGAGAGGGCGAGCTGGAACGGGCGGTCGTGACCCTCGACACGCGGGCGCGGCAAGCAGCGAGCACCGGCGACGACCAGCTCGCTCGGGCGGCGCTCGAGCGCCGGAACGTCACGCAGACCGAACTCCGATCCCTCGACGCGCAGATCGTCGCCCTCGGGGAGCAGCATCGTGCGCTCGTGGTCGCAGAGCGCAAGTTGCGTGCGAAGATCGAGGCGTTCCGCGACGAGAAGCAGGCGATCAACGCGATGCACTCGGCGGCAGACGCCCGGGCGCGCATCCTCGGGGCTGCGACAAGCGTGGGCGAGGAGCTCGCGGACGCTGGAATCGTCCTTCGGCGTGCTCGTCAGAAGCTCGCGGAGATGTCCGCACGTGCCGACGTCCTCTCCGAGCTGGAGGGTGCTGGTGCGTTCGAGGACCTCACCACCTTCGACTCCAGCTCCGACGACATCGACCGACGTCTCGCCGCGCTCTCGAGTTCCATCGCGGTCGACGACGCACTCGCCGCGCTCAAGGCCGAGCGAACGTCCCGGTAGGGGGGCCGGCAGCGCTCGCGCTCCCGTCACCGTCGCCGGACGTCCGCCGTGCCGGCGACGCATCAACCGAGGCGACGGATTCGTCGGGGCGTGGCCGGCGTGCCCCGAGGCCCCGCCTCGCGGGGCCTCGGCATATCAACGTCTCCGCCCGATCGATCCGGGCACCTCGTGGGGCTAGAGCTGCGGAGTGGGATCGCGGTAGACGCCCTGCATGCTGATCTGCGCGTCCTGGAAGGAGCCGCCGGTGCCCGCGCACCCAGCCGGGGCGAAGCAGAACAGATATCCGGCGATGCTGCCACCACCGGTGATGTCTCGGTAGCGCTGAGTGCCGCCGACCAGCTTGAACGTCCCCTTGAAGCGAACGCTCTCGGCGTTGTTGCGGACGAAGCTCGCGCGCCAGGTGACGCGGATGCGCGACTTCACCTCGTCGGAGACCGGGTCGGGGTTCGGCGTCGGGCCGCTCCGGAGCTGGCAGACCACGATCGAGGTCGTCCCCAGCATGACCTTCCCGTTCTTGCCCTCGACGACGCGGAACGTGAGGTTGTGCAATCTGGTCGACGAGGGAGCCCGGCTGCCTGCCACACGCGTGTTGTAACTCGGCAGGTCGGACGAGATGTTGTTCACCGGGGCGTTGCCCGTGCAGGGGATCGAGCGGTAGGAGTAACGCCCAAGCGACCGGCCGTCCCAGGGCCTGACGTTGAAGAGCTTCGGGAACTGCGCCGTACTCTGGTGCGCCATGGCCTGGAGGCTGAAGTCGCCACGGACCGCCCCCGAGGTCTGCGCACCGGCGGCGCCCGCGGTGAGCACCGGAACCGCAGCGGCGCCAACGGCTGCTGCCGCCGCCAGGAGGCCTGCTGATCTACGACCCATGTCTGAACCTCGCATTCGAAGTGCCGGAACGACAGGCACCTACCCCCCGACGAAGAAGTCAATCTTGGGTGTGCCCGGCATGTAGTGTCGGCCGATGAGCCTCAAGGTCCTGCTGGTGCTCGTCGCGACGGTGCTTGTCCTCGTGCCTGCGAGACCGGCGGCCGGGGCCATGGGGCCCGGCGGTTGCCCGGCGGGCTACGTTGCCTTCGACCGCCAGACGGGCGAGGGTGGGCCACCCTCGTACCGGCAGGGCGAGACCGTCGCGGCAAGTGGCGTCATCACCAACACCGACGCTGGCGTCACGGAAGTGGCACTGCGGTGGGGGTCGGCAGACGGGCCTGAGCTCGGGCGGGCGGGCGTCGATGCGAGCGGCTCCTGGAAGGGCATCACCTTCCAGATTCCGC
>JAOPZO010000120.1 GCA_025964065.1 Solirubrobacterales bacterium
GGGCCGCCCGCCGGCGCGCCGCCCCCGGCCCGCACGCCCTCCACGGCACTCCCGAGCGGCGGGACGAACCGCTCGATCCACCAGTCCCACAACGCGCGGACCGCGGGGTCGCCGTCGCGGGCGTCGAGCATCGCGAGGATCAGGTGGCGGTGCTCCCGCCAGAGCCGGACGGTCCCCTCGAGCGCGGTGCCGAGCCCGTCGCGCGGGTCGCCCTCGCCGTTCATCCAGGTCCGGGCGCCGCCGAGCATCTCCTCGAAGACGCCGTGCAGCAGCTCCGTGACCGCTGCCTCCTTGCCCGGGAAGTAGAAGTAGAACGCGGAGCGGGTGAGCCCGGCCTTCGCGCTGACCTCGGAGACGCCGACGGCCGCCAGGGGGCGCTCCCGCAGCAGCTCCTCGAGCGCCGCGAGCAGCGCCGCACGGCGCACCTCGCCCTTCGGCTCGGGCCGGCGCGGCGCGAGCGTCGGGAGCTGCGCCTCAGCCACGGGGTGCGCCGAAGCGGTAGTCCGTGAGCGGGAAGCGGCTCGAGCGGTAGCGGGCCTCGAGCGTCGTGGCCGAGCGGAACAGCGTGTCGCCGCGGGCGTCGAAGTAGTAGCTGTTCGCCGGGCCGCAGTTGCCCCGGGCGAGCACGGAGTGCTTCTTGCGCTCCTGCATGCGCTCGAAGTAGCGGCGGTTCGCCTCCTCGGTGACCTCGATGCGCGTCGCGCCCCGCGTCCGCGCCTCCCCGAGCACGCGGGTGATGTGACGCAGCTGGTTCTCGATGAGCGTGAAGTAGGAGGCGCCGTTGTAGCCGTAGGGGCCGAAGACCGTGAAGAAGTTCGGGAACCGCGGCACGCTCACGCCCTGGTAGGCCTGGAAGCGGTGCTCGGCCCAGAAAGCGTCGAGGTCGAGCCCGCCCGTGCCCGTCACGGGGAACGGCGGCATCGTGCCGGGCTCGAAGACCTTGAAGCCCGTGGCGAGCACGAGCACGTCGACCTCGTGGTGGGCGCCGTCGGTCGTCTCGACCCCCGTCGCGGTCACGCGGGCGATCGGCGTCGTCTCGAGGTGGACGTCCGGGCGGTTGAACGTCTGGAGGTAGGTGTTGTGGAAGCTCGGGCGCTTGCAGCCCATGGAGTACTTCGGCGTGAGCTTCGCGCGGACCCCGGGGTCGTGCACCTGCTTGGCGAGCATGCGCCGCGCGATCTTCTCGGCGATCGCGGCGCTCGGGACGATCCGCGGGAAGTGCGCGGCGAGCGGGAACTGAAGCTCCACGAGCGCCTGGCTCACGGCCCGGACGGCGCGGGCGGCGCCCGGCACCCGCTCGAGCAGCTTCCGGGTGGAGGCGGAGATCGGGCCGTCGAGCTTGGGCAGGCACCAGATCGGCGTCCGCTGGAAGACGGTCAGGTCGGCGACCTCCGGCGCGATCTCGGCGATGAGCTGCACCGCGGAGGCGCCCGTGCCGATGACGGCGACGCGCTTGCCCCGCAGCTCGACGTCGTGGTCCCAGCGGGCGGTGTGGACGGTCTCGCCGCGGAAGTCCTCGACCCCTGCGATCTCGACGGGGCGGGGCTTCGTGAGCGCGCCCGTGGCGAGGACGACGTGCCGGGCGACGAGCTCGTCGCCGGCGTCCGTCGTGAGGTGCCAGCGGTCCTCGGCCTCGGCGAACCGCGCGCGGGTGATGCTCGTGGAGAACCGCATGCGCGGCCGAAGGCCGTGCTGCTCGACGACGTCCCGTGCGTAGGCGCGAAGCTCCTCGCCCGGGGCGTACACGCGAGACCAGTCCGTGCGCGGCGCGAACGAGAACTGGTAGCTGAACGAGGGGATGTCGACGGCGACGCCGGGATAGCGGTTCCAGTGCCAGGTGCCGCCGACGTCGCTGCCGTCCTCCACCACGAGGTAGTCGCGGATGCCCAGCTCCTGGAGCTTGATCGCGGTGCCGATGCCGGCGAACCCGGCGCCGACGACCACCACCTCGTGCGTCGTGGCCGGCGCCTCTCCGGGCTGCGAGTCACGGGCTTCGACGAGGGTCATGCCGCGCCCCCCGCGCCGATGGCGGATCCGTGGCCGCCGAGCTCCTGCCGGAGTTCCCGCTTCAGGAGCTTGCCCGAGGGGTTCTTCGGAAGGGCGTCGACGACGTGCACGGACTTCGGGACCTTGTGGGCCGCGAGCCGCTCCTTGGCGAAGGCGATGAGCGCGTCGGGGTCGACCTCCTCGCCCTGGCGGGCGACGACCACGGCGGCGATCGCCTCGATCCAGCGCTCGTGCGGGAGCCCGACGACGGCGACCTCCGCGACCGCTGGGTGCCCGTAGAGCGCCTCCTCGACCTCGCGGGAGGCGACGAGGACCCCGCCCGTGTTGATGACGTCCTTGATGCGGTCGACGACGAAGAGGTAGCCCTCCGCGTCGACCCGGACGAGGTCCCCGGAGCGGAACCAACCGTCGCCGGTGAACGCCTCGGCGGTCGCCTCCGGAAGCGCCCAGTAGCCCGTGCAGAGCTGCGGCGAGCGGTAGAGCACCTCGCCCTGGCCGCCGGTGGCCGGGACGTCGCGACCGTCGTCGTCGACCACGCGGATCTCCACGAA
>JAOPZO010000187.1 GCA_025964065.1 Solirubrobacterales bacterium
CGGCGTGGCGAAGGGCCGCCCAACGGCGCTGCGGCTTGCGCGAGCGCCGCGCCGTCCGCGACACTCCGGACGCATGACCGACGCCGCCGCTGCAGCCAGGATCCCGCGCGACCTCTCGCAGCTCGAGGCGCAGGCCGCCAAGGTGCTGAGCCCCGAGGCCCTCGCCTACATCCTCGCCGGGGCCGGCGACGCGAACACCACCCGGGCGAACGCCGCGGCGTTCCGGCGCTGGACGGTCAAGCGGCGCAAGGGCCGCAAGCCGGCGAGGACGGTGGATCTCACCACCACGATCCTCGGAACACGCATGGCCGCGCCGGTCCTCTTCGCGCCGGTCGGGGTGCAGACGCTCGCGCATCCCGACGGCGACCTCGCCAGCGCCCGCGCCGCGGCCGAGCTCGGGCTGACCTACGTGCACTCGACCCAGGCGGCCTTCCCGATGGAGGAGGTCGCCAGGGCGAACGGCAACGGAGCGCGCTGGTACCAGCTCTACTGGCCCACGGACGACGAGCTCGCCGTGTCCTTCCTGCGCCGTGCCAAGGCGGCGGGTTACACGCACCTGGTCATCACGCTCGACACGACGCTTCTCGGCTGGCGGCCGCTCGACCTCGACCGTGGGTACTCGCCGTTCCTCGAGAACAAGGGCATCGCGAACTACACGAGCGACCCGGTCTTCAAGCGCCGCCTGGTCGCCCCGGCGGAGGTCGCGCCGCTGCCGGCCGGCATCGCGTTCGCGGGCGTCTTCCAGAACCCCGGGCTGAGCTGGGACCAGCTGCCGCTGATCCGCGCGAACTGGGACGGGCCGATCCTCCTCAAGGGCATCCAGAGCCCGCTCGACGCCAAGCTCGCCATCGAGAACCGGATCGACGCCATCGTCGTGTCGAACCACGGCGGCCGCCAGGTCGACGGGGCGATCGCCTCGCTCGATGCCCTCCCGCCGATCGTCAAGGCGGTCGGCGGGAAGCTGCCCGTGCTGTTCGATTCCGGGATCCGCACGGGCCGTGACGCCTTCAAGGCGCTCGCGCTCGGCGCGGACGCCGTGCTCATCGGCCGGCCGTACCTGTACGGGCTCGCGCTGGGCGGGCAGGCAGGGACCCGGCGCGTCATGCGGAGCCTGGTCGACGACCTCGAGGCGGAGGTCCGCAAGGCCGGCCGTCGCAGCCACCGCAGCCTCTCCCGGTCCTCCCTCACCCGGGCGCGCTGACATGACCGAGAGCACCCGTCGCCAGTTCCTCGAGGTGGCCGGCACCGCTGTCGCCGCGTCCGTCCTCGCCCCGACCGCGCTCGCCTCGGGCCGGTCGGCATCGGGCCGCGCGCTTGCCGCGCCCCCGATCAAGTCGCCGCTCCCGGTCGGCCCGTTCACCCCGCCCGCCGGCTACCAGTCCGAGATCTACATCGGTGGCATGTCAGCGGGCGTCGAGCCCATCTTCACCACGAACTCGTCCGACCTCGAGGCCGCCGCGGCGAGGGTGCTGTCCGAGGCCGCGCGTCGCCACCTGCTCGCCTCCGCGGGCGGGGCGGCCGCCGTGCGCTTGAACGCGCAGGCGCTGGACGCGTGGCGGATCGTCCCGCGGATGTTCGTGGACCGCGCGGACCGCGACCTCGGTGCGACGGTGCTCGGCGTCGCGATGCCGGCCCGGGTCATCCTCGGCCCGGTCGGGAACCAGAACCTGGCGCACGTCGACGGCGAGGCCGCGACCGCCCGGGCCGCCGCGGGTTTGGGGCTCACCTACGTCCACGCGTCGCACGCGAGCACGCCGCTCGAGGGCGTCGCCCTGGCCGCGCCCGCCGGGTCGCGCTGGTTCGGCCTCGACTGGCCGGACGGGAACGGCCCGGACGCCGCGCTGCTCGCCCGCGCGCGGCTCACGGGGTGCACCCACCTCGTGCTCTCACCCCCGCAGCCCGGACGGAGTTGGGCGGCGCTGGCCGCGATCCGCCAGGCGTGGGACGGGCCGATCGTCCTGAGCGGCATCCAGACGCTCCCCGACGCGCGGGCGGCGGTCCGCCGGGGGTTCGACGGCATCGTCGTCTCGAACGAGCGCGGGCGCCGCGGCCCGGCCCCGGCCGGCACGATCGACGCCCTGCCGCGGATCGCGGACGCGGTCGGCGGCAAGCTCGCCGTCCTGTTCGGCTCGGGCGTCCGCACGGGGGTCGACGTCTACAAGGCGCTGGCCCTGGGCGCCGAGGCCGTCGTCATCGGCCGCCCGTACGTGCACGGCCTGGCGCTCGGAGGGGAGGCGGGCGTCCGGCACATGCTCCGCACGCTGCTGGCCGAGCTCGACATCACCCTCGCGATCGCCGGAGGCACGAGCTCCGGCGAGCTCGGTCCGGGCGCGCTCCTGCGGGCCTGAGCCGAGCCGGCTGCGCCGACGTCGAGAACGGCGACAACCAGCGCGCCGACACCGTGCGCTCGCTGCTCTACAGCAAGAACTGGCGAGGCGGCGGAGCCCGTGTCATCTGCCCGACGGAGGGCGGCTACTCGCTGACGGCGGGCGGCGGCTGGGGAGCCACTGCGGTTCAAGGGCAGAAGTCGGACAAGCCGTCGAGCGGATTCGAACCGCTGACCCCTTCATTACGAGAGGGCCCAGGGTGTCTCGAGCGGTCTCGTCCTGTCCGGTGAAGTCCCTGCAGATCGACGTGATCTGCAGACTCCTCATGACGCGAGTGTACCTGGCGGAATCGGTGTTCTGGACCCGGTAGTGGGACCGGTAGGGGGCGGTGCCGGCTTCGAGGACGACTCGGCGTTCGCGGCGGGCGGTCCGGCGGCGTAGAGAGGCTGCGAGCGGTTACGGCCCCTCCGGCCTCTGCAGTGGTGTCGGCTTTTAGGTGGCTACGCCTTGAAGCGGCGCGGAAACGCAGACGCCTTCGAATCGGCCAGGAAGGACGTCACGACCCTCG
>JAOPZO010000218.1 GCA_025964065.1 Solirubrobacterales bacterium
GTCATCGGCGACACCCCGCTCGACATCGCCTGCGCGCAGGCCGACGGCGTGCGATGCATCGCGATCACGACGGGCCCCTTCGCCCGCGAGGACCTCACGGCGGCCGACGCCGTCGTCGACACGCCCTTCGAGCTGGCGGGCGCGATCGCGGCGCTCGCGGCGGAGTCGGCCGCAGCCTGAACGGCGGCGCTCCCCGAAGGTGCCCGCTCCCCGAGGGTGCCGGGCACCCTGCGGTCAAGGCGCCGGCACCGCCGCTCAGGCCAGGGTCCAGAAGCCGTCGCGGCCCACGCGCTCCTCGGTCGCGCCCGCGGCCTCGAGGTGGCTGCGGGCCTCGTCGCGGGTGGTGCCGCAGACCTCCGCGACCTCCTGCGTCGCGAGCGGGAGGCCGGCCCAGGCGAGGACCTCGCGGACGTCCTCGGGCTCGGCGCGGCGCTCGAGGCCGGGCTCGACGTTCGCGAGCGCGGTCTCGTAGGCGAGGCTCGACTGCATGCCGGGCGCGGAGAACGCCGCGCCGCCCGCGGTCCGGAACTCGTAGGACGGGCAGGTGTAGCGCCAGCCGCCGTCCGGGGTCTGCGCGAGCTTCTGCTTCAGCGCGAGGGCGGCGGGAGTGGGGTCGCGGGCGAGGAGCATGTCCTCGCGCATCGCGCGCTCCGTCGCCTCCTCGGCCGCCCAGCCCTCGAGCGCGACCGGGTCGAGCCCGACGTCGGTGGCCGCCTGCGCGATCGTCGCCGGGTCGTCGAGCAACGGGCCGGCGAAGTGGAGGTGGCGCAGCCGGCGGAGCAGGAGCCACTCCTGCTCGGGAGCGTGCAGGCGTGCGGCGACCACGGCGCGGCACGCCGGCGCGGTCGCGGCGACGGCGGGCTTGACCTCCTCGCTCATCGGCATACCGAACCGCTCCGCGAGCATCCCCGCGCCCTGCGCCATCGCCTCGGGCGTGAAGCCCTTCGCCTCGTAGTCCTCGCGCGCCTCGGCGAGCACGACGAGGCGCTCACGCCACTCGAGCTGGTCGCCGAAGAGCCAGCGCAGGCGCCAGCGGTGCGGCTCGGCGGAGAACGCGAACGGGCAGCCGGGGTCGGTGAACTCGGTGATGGCGACGGTGGGCATCCCGAAAGGCTCGCAGCCCGCGCGCGCGGGCCCGCGCCTGGCCGCCCCGCGGGCCGGGGCCCGCGGCGACGCTCAGGCGGCCGTGCCTGGCCCGTAGGTCCCGAACGACCACAGGCGCAACGCCGCGACCCACTCGTCGAGGACGGCGCGGGAGGGGACGCGGAGCGCGGGGATGACGGTGCCCATGCGGCGACGGGACGCCGCCGACGGGCGGGGTGCTAGGAGCGCGTCAGCTTCTTGTAGGTGATGCGGTGCGGCCGGTCGACGTCGATGCCGAGGTTGTTCCGGCGGTACTCCTCGTAGGCCTCGAAGTTCCCCTCGAACCACGTGACCTGCGAGTCGCCCTCGAACGCGAGGACGTGCGTCGCGATGCGGTCCAGGAACCAGCGATCGTGCGAGATGACCACCGCGCAGCCCGGGAACTCGAGGAGCGCGTTCTCGAGCGCGCGGAGCGTCTCGACGTCCAGGTCGTTCGTCGGCTCGTCGAGCAGCAGGACGTTGCCGCCCGTGCGCAGGAGCTTCGCGAGGTGCACGCGGTTGCGCTCCCCGCCCGAGAGCTTGCCGACCTTCTTCTGCTGGTCGGCCTTCTTGAAGTTGAAGCCGGAGACGTACTGCCGCGAGTTGAGCTCCCGCTTGCCGACCTTGATGATGTCGAGGCCGTCGGCGATCTCCTCCCAGACGGTCTTGTCGGGGTCGAGCGAGTCGCGCGACTGGTCGACGTAGGCGAGCTTCACCGTGTCGCCCAGCGTGAGCTGCCCGCCGTCGGGCTTCTCCTGCCCGGCGATCATCTTGAAGAGCGTCGACTTGCCGGCGCCGTTCGGGCCGACGATCCCGACGATCCCCGCGGGCGGCAGGTTGAACGAGAGGTCGTCGAAGAGGAGCTTCTCGCCGAACGCCTTCGAGAGGCCCTTCGCCTCGATGACCGTGTCGCCGAGGCGCGGCCCGGGCGGGATCTGGATCGTCACCTCGTCGAGGCGGACGTTGTCGGCCTCGTTGACGAGCTCCTCGTAGCGGGCGAGGCGCGCCTTGGACTTCGTGCGGCGGCCCTTCGGGTTCGTGCGCACCCACTCGAGCTCGGCGGAGATCTGCCGCTGGCGCGACTTGTCCTGGCGGTCCTCCTGCAGCAGGCGCTTCTCCTTCGCCTCGAGCCAGGCGGAGTAGTTGCCCTCGTACGGGATGCCCTTGCCGCGGTCGAGCTCGAGGATCCACGTCGCGACGTTGTCGAGGAAGTAGCGGTCGTGGGTCACGGCCACGACGGCGCCCTTGTAGTCGGCGAGGTAGCGCTCGAGCCAGGCGACGGAGTCGGCGTCCAGGTGGTTCGTCGGCTCGTCGAGGAGCAGCAGGTCGGGCTGGCTGAGGAGCAGGCGGCAGAGGGCCACGCGGCGGCGCTCACCGCCGGAAAGATCCACGACCGAGGCGTCGGCGGGCGGGCAGCGCAGCGCGTCCATCGCGTACTCGAGCTCCGTGTCGAGATTCCACGCGTCCGCGGCGTCGATCTGCGCCTGCAGCCGGGCGAACTCGTCCGCGGTCTCTTCTGAGTAGTTCGCGGCGAGATCGTTGAAGCGGTCGATCAGCGCCTTCGTCTTGCGCACGCCGTCCTCGACGTTCTCCTTGACCGTCTTCTCGGGGTCCAGCTGCGGCTCATGCTGCAGCATGCCGACGGTCGCGTTCGGCGCCA
>JAOPZO010000460.1 GCA_025964065.1 Solirubrobacterales bacterium
CCCGCGCGACCCCGCTCAGCCGCCGCCCGCGCCGCGCTCGCGGCGCAGCGCCTCGCGGAGCGCCTCGGTGTCCTCGAGGAGCTCGCGCTGGCGGTCAAGCAGCCGCTCGAGCTGATCGTCGACGCTCCGCCCGGCGCCGCCACCCCCGCTCCCGGTCGACCCCGTCGACCCGGTCGCGCCCGTCCCGCCGGCACCCGTGGCGCCCGAGGCCGGCTCCGCGCCCGCCGCGCCGTCGGACGTGCTCCCGTCGGGCAGGCGGCCCGTCTGCAGGTACGTCTGGGTGTCCCGCTCCGCGTTGCGGTCCGTGTCGTTGTTGAAGACCTGGACGAGCTTGTTCGTCTCCGCGTCGACCACGACGGTCTTCGAGACGGAGTTCGCGCTCACGGGGATGATCGAGGTGAGGTAGACGAGGCGCCCGCGGACGAACACGGGCCGCGGCTCGACCACGCGGAAGTTGCCGCCGCCGCCCGGGCCCTGCCCGAAGTCGACCCCCGGGATCGACACGGCGCGCACGGACTCGAGCGCGCGGCGGTTGCCGCTCAGGGACCGTCCCGGCGGGACCTTCCAGATCCGGACCTTGCCCGTCACCGCGTCCGTGAGGAAGATCGCGCTCGCGGCGAAGGCGCGCCCGTACGGCTCGGCCACCGTCACCCACTGCGGCCCGAGGCCGTTGCGCCCGGCGAAGTCGATGAGATACGGCTGGCGGTTGAGCGCCGTGTCCGTGATCTGCGTCTGGTCCTCGTGCACGAAGAGCTTGTTGAAGATGCCCTTCTTGTACGCGTAGGAGTCCTGCACCGTCCGGGCGAGCGTGTCGGGGTAGATGCGTCCGGTGCCGGCGAGCTCGGGGCGCTTCGCTGCCTCTCCGGGCTCGAGGTCCTCGATCGACCCGTCGGCGGAGACGACGAACACGCCGCCGAGCACGGGGCGCCGGACGAAGATGCCCTTGCGCTCGACGTACGGGACCATGATCTTCACGCCGTCCGGGGTCCGGATGCCCACGGGGTCCTGCAGCTCGACGAAGAAGTGCCGCTTCAGCAGGCGCCAGCGGAGGTTGTCGGTCACCTGCAGGCCCGGGGCGACGTCGAGCCGCTCGTCCACCTGGGTGAGGGAGCGCGCGGTCTGCTCCGCGTCGAGGACGACGAGGCCCTGGCTCTTCTTGGAGAAGGTCCGGAAGAGGCCCTGCGGCGTGCGCAGCGCGGTCCACTGCAGGCCCCCCCGGGTCCGGACGATGCGGAAGTCGGTGAGGGTCTCCGTGGAGGAGTTGAAGGCGCTCGAGGCGTTCTGCTCGGCGACCTCTCGCGGCACGAGCCGGACCTGGCCGCCCGCCGGGAGCTGCCCGATCTCCTCGAACGAGGTGTTCTTCGCGAGCGAGCTCGCGATGAGCGCGCCGTTGAACGCGGACCCCGCGACGAGCAGGACGAAGGCGATGATCGGGAACGCGACGAGCCGCGGGTCCGGGCGCCGCGGCGTCTGCAGGTCCTCCAGCGTGCGCCACTGCGTCGAGCGCCGCAGCGCGACGCCGCCCGCGAGGAGCACCACGACCGGCGGCAGCCAGACGATGGGTGAGGTCCAGAACAGGAGCGCGAAGCCGTGCCACATGGGTCGCACGAGCCAGAGCCCGACGACCACCACGACGGCGAGGAGGGCCAGCGCGGCCTTGGGCGGGGTGACCTGGGGGCGACGCATCCACGGAGCAACGCTAGTGGCCGGGGCCCGTGGACGCTCGACCGGGTGGTGACCCGGGCGGGACCGCGTGCACGAGGCGGCGGGCTCCCGGCTCGCCTAGCCTCGCCCCACCCGACCCGGAGGGAGCTCCCTTGCCGCAGATGACCTTCCACGTCCGCTGGCCCGACGGCAGCGCGCAGCAGTGCTACTCGCCGTCGACGGTGGTCGGCGAGCACCTCGAGCCCGGGGTCGCCTACGGGCTCGAGGACTTCGTCGCGCGGAGCCGCACGGCCCTGCAGCGCGGCTCGGACCGCGTGGCGGAGCGGTACGGGTCGCCGTGCTCCGCCGCGGCCGCGACGTTCGCGGCGATCGAGGCGCGCGCCGGGGCCTTCGGCGCCGGGGAGCGCGTGCTCGTCGAGCGCTTCGGCACGTGACGCCGTCCGGGGACTTGGCACGACGGCGTAGACTCCGGTGATGCCCAAGGTCCCCGCACTGTCCGGCGCAGCACTCCAGGAGGAGCTTCAGCGCGTCGCGGAAGCACTCGCCGGCAACGACGTGAAGGGCCCTGACCGGCTCGCGCTCCTGCGTCGCCAGGCGACGCTCGGCGATCTCCGCGACGCCCTCGCCCAGCGGGAGCGCACGGAGCGCTCCTGACCCGGACGGGTCCTCGCCGCCCGGCCGTCCGGGCCCGGCGGTAGCGTCCGCCCCGATGACGCTGATCGAGCACCGGTCGTCCCCTGCCGTGGAGCTGGCCGCCCGCCATCGCCGGTCCCTGCAGGCCGCGTCCGCGCGGCTGGAGGTCATCTGCGGGTGCATGTTCTCCGGGAAGTCCGAGGAGCTGATCCGCCGGCTGGTCCGCGCGGACATCGGCCGCCAGCGCGTCGTGGCCGTCAAGCCCGCGATCGACCGGCGCTACAGCGCCGGGGCGATCGCGTCCCACGCCGGGCGCCAGTGGCCGTGCGCGGCCGTCGCGGACACCGCGGAGATCGCGCACCTCGTCACCGAGCACGACGCGCAGGTCCTCGGCATCGAGGAGGCGCAGTTCTTCGACGCGGGCCTCGTCGACGTCGTGCGCCGGCTCGTCGACGGCGGCGTCCGCGTGATCTGCGCCGGGCTCGACCTGGACGCCCTGGGCCGCCCGTTCGGCCCGATGCCCGCGCTCGCGTGCGAGGCCGAGCAGGTCACGAAGCTCACCGCGGTCTGCATGGTCTGCTCCGCGGACGCCTCCCGCTCCCAGCTCCTGGTGGACGGCGAGCCCGTGCCGTGGCAGGACGGGCCGCTCATCAACGTGGGGGGCGCCGAGGCCTACGAGGCCCGCTGCCGCACCTGCTTCACCGTGCCCGACCGGCCGGCGTAGGCGCGGATGGGCAAGCGCAGTCGCGCCCGGGCGCAGGAGCAGACCGGCGTCCGCCAGACGAGAGAGGTGCGCCGCCCGGCGGCCCCGCCGCCGAAGCAGCGCGCCCAGCTCGGCCCGGTGCGCCGGACGCTGACCGCGTACCTGCTCGGCGCGCTGCTGCTCGGGGTGCTCACGCTCGCCGGGATCGTGGTGCTCGGCGGCACGCTCGGGCCCTTCATCACGCTCGCCGTCGTCGTGCTGGCGGCAGGCCTGCTGCACCGGGCAGCCACCCTCCGCCTGGCTCCCGCGGAGCTCACGAACGAGGACCGGCTGATCCAGACGATGGCCGGCGGCATGCTCGTGCTCTCGGTCGTCCTCGCGGCGGCCGGCGCGGTGCTCTCGCTGGTGGCGTAGCACCCCCTGCAGCGGGTAGCGTCGCTCCATGGTCAACGACGTCTCGCAGGATCGCCTCCGCCAGCTCGCCGCGCACCGCAACGGCGCCGTCCTCTCGCTCTTCCTGGACCTCGATCCGTCGAAGGTGCCCACCGCGCCGGCCCGCCAGTCCGCCGTCGACAACCTCATGCACGAGGCACGACGGGCGGTGGAGGGCGGCGGCCTCGAGCACGACGCGCTCGTGCGGATGCGCTCGGCGCTGACCGAGATCGAGAGCCGGCTCGAGCCGACCGCGATCCCGGTGGAGGGTGCCCGGGCGCTCGCGATCTTCGCGCCCGGGCCCGACGGCCCCGTCGACATCCTGCGCCTGCCGCAGCCCATCCCGAACCGCGTCGTGCTCGACGTGAGCGCCCACGTCGAGCCGCTCCTGCGCCTGGGTGACCGGGCGCGCTGGTGCGTCGCGCTCGTGGACCGCAGCCGCGCGATGTTCCATATCGGCAACGAGGACGGCATGCCGCTCGACGGCACGCTCGACGACGACACGAAGGGCCAGCACCAGCAGGGCGGCTGGAGCCAGTCGCGCTACCAGCGCTCCGTCGACAACGAGGCGCAGGCGCACCTCGAGCACGTCGCCGATGCGCTCTGCGTCGGCCTGCGCGAGGGACGCTTCGACCGGCTGGTCCTCGCGGGGCAGCAGGCCATACGCTCCGACCTCGAGGCCAAGCTCGACAACGAGGTCAAGGAGCGCTTCCACGGCTGGGTCGACCTCGACCTGTCCTCCGCGGACGCCGAGGCCGTCCGCGCCGCCGCGCAGCCCGTCATCGTCAAGGCGCGCCGGGAGCACGAGCAGGAGGTCCTCGCGAGGCTCGCCCAGGGCGTCGGCACGCCGGGCGGCCACGGCGTCGGCGGCCTGCGGACGACGCTCGGCGCGCTCTCGGAGCGACGCGTCGAGACGCTGGTGGTCGACCCGACGCTGCGCTCCCCGGGCTCGCGCTGCCCCTCGTGCGGGCTGCTCGGGCTCCACCTCGCCGAGTGCCCCGCCGACGGCACGGAGATGCAGCAGCTCGACAACGTCATCGAGGCGGCGGTGGCGCTCGCCTACGAGCAGGCGGCGCAGGTCGTGCTCCCGGCGCCGTCCGAGGAGCTCGCGGGCGTCGAGGGGATCGGCGCGATCACGCGCTTCTGAGGCGCCGCGGCGCGTCGCGGCGCCCGGGTCGCCCTGGCGCCGCGATGCCCGCAGGTTCACCCTCGAAGCAGCGCCCGTCCGAGGCGCTCCTCCGCCCGGAAGGCCCGCCGGGGCCCCGGCGCGGCCGGCCCCGTCGGTCCGCCCGGCCCGCGCTAAGACGGCGAGGTGCGCGACGCCGAAGGTCGTCCGGAGGGCCTCGACGGAGGCCCGCGTGGGGCGCGTGACCAAGCAGTCGCAGGGCACGGGCCGGCGCATCGCCAGGGCGACGCGGATCACGCTGACGGTCGGCCGCTGACGGGCTTCTAGCCTGGGAGGCGTGTCCGCCGCCCTCGACGTCCCCGAGCTGCGGCGACGCCTGGGCGCGCTGACCCTCCGCGACGAGCACCGCCTCGGCGGCCGCCTGCAGCGCCTGCGCTCGCTGGAGGACATGGGCGCGCGCGAGCACGAGCTGGCGGGGTTCCTCACGGAGCTCGGGAAGGCCGACGCGCGCGTCGCCCAGCGCGTGGCGTCGGTGCCGAAGCTCACCTACCCCGAGCAGCTCCCCGTCTCCGCCCGGCGGGAGGAGCTCCTCGAGACGATCCGGGACAACCAGGTCGTCGTGGTCGCCGGCGAGACCGGCTCGGGCAAGACGACGCAGCTCCCGAAGATCTGCCTCGAGCTCGGCCGTGGCATCCGGGGCACGATCGCCCACACGCAGCCGCGCCGGCTCGCGGCGCGCACGGTCGCGGAGCGGATCGCGGAGGAGCTCGCGGTCCCGCTCGGTGGGGCCGTCGGGTACTCCGTGCGCTTCACGCAGCGCTCGACCGCGGACACGCTGCTCAAGCTCATGACGGACGGCCTGCTGCTGGCCGAGGTCCAGCACGACCGCCTGCTGCGCCGCTACGACACGATCATCGTCGACGAGGCGCACGAGCGGTCGCTGAACATCGACTTCCTGCTGGGCTACCTGCGCGACCTGCTGCCGCGCCGGCCCGACCTCAAGCTCATCATCACGAGCGCGACGATCGACCCCGGCCGCTTCGCCGAGCACTTCGGCGGCGCCCCCGTCGTGGAGGTGAGCGGCCGCACGTACCCCGTCGAGGTGCGCTGGACCGAGCCCGCCGCGGAGGACGAGATCGCCGCCGACCCCATCGACCAGATCGGCGACGCGGTCGAGGAGCTCCTGACCGAGGGGGAGGGCGACGTGCTCGTGTTCCTCAGCGGGGAGCGCGAGATCCGCGACACCGCCGAGGTCCTGAACGGGCGGCTCGGCCCCAAGGTCGAGGTCCTCCCGCTCTACAGCCGGCTGTCGGTGGCCGAGCAGCAGAAGGCGTTCCGGCCTCACGCCCACCAGCGTGTCGTGCTCGCCACGAACGTCGCCGAGACCTCCGTCACCGTCCCGGGGATCCGGTACGTCGTGGACCCGGGGACGGCGCGCATCTCGCGCTACTCCGCCCGGCTGAAGGTGCAGCGGCTCCCGATCGAGGAGGTCTCGCAGGCCAGCGCGGACCAGCGCAAGGGCCGCTGCGGCCGCGAGGGCCCCGGCATCTGCATCCGCCTCTACTCCGAGGAGGACTTCGAGGCGCGCCCGCGCTTCACCGACCCGGAGGTCCAGCGGACGAACCTCGCCTCGGTGATCCTGCAGATGGCGGCGCTCGGCCTCGGCGAGGTGGAGGACTTCGGCTTCCTCGACCCGCCCGACCGCCGCCAGGTCCGCGACGGGGTCAACCTGCTGCACGAGCTGGGCGCCCTCGATCCCGAGCAGGAGGACCCGCGCAGGCGCCTCACGCCGCTCGGGCGCCAGCTCGCCCGACTGCCCGTCGACCCGCGGCTCGGCCGCATGGTGCTCGCCGCGGACCACCTCGAATGCGCCGACGAGCTCTGCATCGTGGTGGCCGCGCTCTCGATCCAGGACCCGCGCGAGCGCCCGAGCGACCTTCGGGCGCAGGCCGACCAGAGCCACGCGCGCTTCAAGGTCGAGGGCTCGGACTTCCTCTCCTACCTCGAGCTCTGGCGCTACCTCGAGGGGCTGCAGGCCGAGCTCTCCGGCAACCGGTTCCGCAAGCGCTGCAAGGCGGAGTTCCTGCACTACCTGCGCGTCCGGGAGTGGCAGGATCTGGCCGGCCAGGTCCGCCAGGCCGCCGAGGGCGTCGGCGTGCGCATCAACCAGTCGCCCGCCGAGCCGGCCGCCGTGCACCAGGCCATCCTCAGCGGGCTGCTCTCCCACATCGGGCTGAAGAGCCCGCGTGGCCGCGAGTACGAGGGCGCCCGCGGCGCGCGTTTCGCGGTCTTCCCGGGCTCCTCGCTCTCCCGCGGGCAGGCGAAGTGGGTCATGGCCGCCGAGCTCGTGGAGACCTCGCGGCTCTTCGCGCGCACGGTCGCGGAGATCAAGCCGAGCTGGATCGAGCCGCTCGCCGGGCACCTCGTGAAGCGCACCTACTCCGAGCCGCGCTGGGAGCGCCAGCGCGCGTCCGTCGTCGCCACGGAGCGCGTGACGCTCTACGGCCTGCCGGTCGTCGCGGGGCGCACGGTCGCCTACGGGCGCGTCGACGCGCCGATGTCCCGCGCGCTGTTCCTGCGCCGCGCGCTCGTGGAGGACGACTGGGAGAGCCCGCACGACTTCGTCGCCGAGAACCGCCGGCGGCTCGAGGAGATCGAGCAGCTCGAGCAGCGCACCCGCCGTCGCGACCTGCTCGTGAGCGACGACGTCCGCATGGACTTCTTCGACGCCCGCGTGCCCGAGGACGTGCTGAGCGGCCACCACTTCGACCGCTGGTGGCGCGAGGAACGGCGCAAGCACCCCGACCTCCTGACCTACCCGCGGGAGCTGCTGCTGCGGGGCGGGGTGGAGGTCGATCCGAAGGCGCGGCCCGCGACGTGGAAGCAGGGCGAGCTCAAGCTGCCGCTCACCTACCGCTTCGACCCGGGTGCGCCCGACGACGGCGTCACGGTGCACGTCCCGCTCGCCGCGCTCGGCCAGCTGCGGCCCGTCGGATTCGACTGGCTCGTCCCGGCGTTCCGGGCGGAGCTCGTCACGGCGCTGCTGCGCGGCCTGCCCAAGGAGCTCCGCAAGCCGCTCGTCCCGGTCCCCGACCTCGTGGCGGAGCTCCTCGCGAGCGTGAAGCCGCGCAGCGCGCCGCTGCTCGAGGTCATCGGCGCCGAGCTCGAGCGCCGCCGCGGCGTCATCGTCCCGATCGGCCTGTTCCGGCCCGAGGAGCTCCCGCCGCACCTGCGCATGACGTTCTCCGTCGAGGACGAGGAGGGCCGCGTGGTCGGCGTGGGCGACGACCTCGACGCGCTTCGCGAGCAGCTCCGCCCCGCGCTGCAGGCCGAGCTCACCGCCGCCGCGCCCGACCTCGAGCGCACGGGGCAGACCCGCTGGACGTTCGGGGAGCTGCCGCGCGCGGTCGAGCACCCGGGGACGGGCGGCGCCGTGCAGGCGTACCCCGCCCTGGTCGACGAGGGCGCGAGCGTGGGCGTCCGGCTCCTCGACACCCCGCTCGCCCAGGCCGACCACATGCGGCTCGGGACCCTGCGGCTGCTCGACCTCACGACGCCGTCGCCGCTGCGGTGGGTTCGCGACCGGCTCGACCTGCCCACGCAGGTCGCGCTCTCCGCCGCGCCGCACGGGAGCCTCGGCGACCTGCTCGCCGACGCCCGCCGCGCGGCGACGGAGGCGCTCATGGCCGAGGCGGGCGGCCCGGCGTGGGAGGAG
>JAOPZO010000242.1 GCA_025964065.1 Solirubrobacterales bacterium
GGCGCGGCGGTGCAGCGTCGCGCGGGAGACGCCGAGCTCGGCCGCCACGACGCCCGTGTCGATGCGGATCCCGGCCATCACCTGGTGGGCGACGTGTTCCACCGCGATGTGGGGATCGAAGGCCACGAGGGCGATCCTAGGCCCGCGCGCCACTCCTGCAAAGAACCGTTTTCTGAGACACCTCGGTTGGATGTTGCACCGACTTGACACAGTGTGGGAGGGTGAGCCCACAGAGAGGAGGAGTGATGGCAGCAGCCCCAGCCGAGGCGCCCGCGCGCGCCGCCGAGATGCTCACGGTCCGCAACGTCGAGGTGGTCTACGACGACCTCGCGCTCGTCCTCCGGGGTGTGTCGCTGGAGGTCGGCGACGGGGAGATCGTCGCCCTGCTCGGCGCGAACGGCGCGGGGAAGACGACGCTCCTGCGCGCCATCACCGGCTTGCTCGACATCCACGACGGCAGGGTGACCAAGGGCGGCGTCGCCCTGCAGGGCACCCGGATCGAGAAGCTCGACCCGCCGGCCATCGTCCGGCGCGGGATCGCCCAGGTCATGGAGGGCCGCCGCATCTTCGCCGAGCTCACCGTGGACGAGAACCTCCGCACGGGCGCCTACACCCGCAAGGGCCGGGGCGAGATCGCCGAGGGCTACGCCCGCGTGCTCGACCTCTTCCCGGTCCTGAAGGACCGTCGCTCGTCCGTGGCGGGCTACCTCTCGGGCGGCGAGCAGCAGATGGTCGCCATGGGCCGCGCGCTCATGGCGGCCCCGAAGCTCCTGCTCCTCGACGAGCCGTCGCTGGGCCTGGCCCCGAAGATCGTCGAGCAGATCCGGGACATCATCGTGGAGGTCAACGCCCAGGGGGTGAGCGTGCTGCTCGTCGAGCAGAACGCGCAGATGGCGCTCGGGATCGCGAACCGCGGCTACGTCATGGAGACGGGCCGCATCGTGAAGGAGGGCGCCGCGAGCGCGCTCCTCGCCGACGAGGACATCAAGGAGTTCTACCTCGGCATCACGGGGGACACGGGCCGCAGGAGCTTCCGCGAGGTCAAGAGCTACCGGCGCAAGAAGCGATGGGCCGCATGACCGGGACCGTGGAGCCCATGGAGGCCGCGCACCACGAGCGGCCCGGCCCGAGCGAGCCCTCGCTGCTCGAGGTGCAGGACCTCGGCCTGCGCTTCGGCGGCGTCAAGGCGCTCGACGGCGTGACGTTCGACGTCCGCCGCGGCGAGCTCTTCGCGGTCATCGGCCCGAACGGCGCGGGCAAGACCTCGATCTTCAACTGCCTCAACGGCGTCTACCGCCCCCAGCGCGGCTCGATCACGCTCGAGGGGGCCGACCTGCTGAGGAAGGGGCCGGCGGAGATCGCGGGCCTCGGCGTCTCGCGCACGTTCCAGAACCTCGGGCTCTTCGAGAACCTCTCCGTGGTCGACAACCTCATGCTCGGCCGCCACCACCTCATGAGAACGGGCTTCCTGGCGGGCATGGCCTGGTGGGGCCGCGCGAAGGGCGAGGAGGTCCACCACCGCGAGTCCGTCGAGCGCGTCATCGAGCTCCTGGAGCTCGAGCCGTTCCGCACCCAGCCCGCGGGCAAGCTCCCCTACGGCGTGCAGAAGCGCCTGGAGCTCGGCCGCGCGATCGCGATGGAGCCGAAGCTCCTGCTCCTCGACGAGCCCGTGGCCGGCATGAACCTCGAGGAGAGCGAGGACATGGCCCGCTACATCCTCGACGTCCGGGACCGCCTCAACCTCGCCATGATCCTCGTGGAGCACCAGATGGCCCTCGTCATGGACCTCGCCGACCGCGTCATGGCGATGGACTTCGGCGTGCCGATCACCGTCGGCACCCCCGAGCAGGTCCAGAGCGACCAGCGCGTGGTCGACGCCTACCTGGGCGCCGCTTCGTGAGCCTTCCGGCGCACGTCCTGCGCCATGCCGCGGAGCGCCCGGACGCCGTCGCGCTCCGCGACAAGCACCTGGGCCGCTGGCGCGAGACGACCTGGAAGGGCTACGCGGAGCGCATCGCGCGCGCCGCGGGCGGCCTGCGGGCGCTCGGCGTCGCGCCGGGCGACCGCGTCGCGATCCACGCCGAGAACCGGGTGGAGTGGGTCATCGCCGACCTGGCGATCCAGGCGCTCGGCGCGATCACCGTCGGCGTCTACCCGACGAGCCCCGAGGCCGAGGTCGCGTACCTCCTCGCGCACGCGGGCGTGAAGGTCCACGTCGTCGAGGACGAGGAGCAGCTCGACAAGGCGCTCGCGGTCCGCGGGCAGGTCCCCGACCTCGAGCAGCTCGTGGTCATGGACCCGCGGGGCGTGCGCGAGGAGGGCCTCGTCCTCTGGGCCGACCTCGAGGCCGCCGAGCCGATCGACCTCGAGGCGGCGTGCGCGGAGCTGCAGCCCGAGGCCACGGCGATCCTCGTCTACACGAGCGGGACGACCGGGCCGCCCAAGGGCGCGATGATCTCCCACGCGAACCTCGACTACGCCGGGGGCGCCTCGGGCCGTGCGTTCGGGACCGGGCCGTCGGACTCCGCCCTGAGCTACCTGCCGCTCTGCCACGTCGCCGAGCGCCTCCTCAGCGTCGTCGACGCGGTCCACGCGGGCTACGTCGTGCACTTCGGCGAGGGGCCCGAGACCTTCCCGCAGGACCTGCGCGAGGTGCAGCCGACCGTCTTCCTCGGGGTCCCGCGCGTGTGGGAGAAGATGCTCGCCGGCGTGCAGACCCGCATGGGCGACGCCACCTGGCTCAAGCGGACGGTCTACGCGCGGGCGCTCGAGCACGGGCAGAAGCAGGCCGCGGGCCGCATGGCCGGGAGAACCCCGGGGCCGGTCGACCGCTTCTGGAGCGCGGTGCTGTACCGCCCGCTGCGCGAGAAGCTCGGCCTCCTGCGCGTGCGCGCGGCGATCTCGGGCGCAGCGCCGATCGCGCCGCAGGTGCTCGAGTGGTTCTGGGCGCTCGGGGTGCCGATCCGCGAGGCCTACGGGATGACGGAGAACACGGCGCAGTGCACGTTCACCACGGACGACGTGCGGATCGGCTGGGTCGGCACGGCGCTGGAGGGCGTCGAGCTCCGGATCGCCGAGGACGGCGAGATCCTCACCCGCTCCGCCGGGGTCTTCCAGGGCTACTGGAAGAACCCGGAGGCGACCGCGGAGACCGTCGACCCCGACGGCTGGCTGCACACGGGCGACGTCGGGGTGCTCTCGGACGACGGCTTCCTGAAGATCACCGACCGCAAGAAGGACATCATGATCACGGCCGGTGGCAAGAACATCGCCCCGAGCGAGATCGAGAACCGCCTGAAGGTCTCCCCCTACGTGCGCGAGGCGATCGTCCTCGGTGACGGCCGCAAGCACCTCGCGGCGCTCATCGGGATCGAGGGGGACACCGTCGGCGACTGGGCGGGCCGCCGCGGCCTCGCCTTCACCACCTACGCCGACCTCGCCGGGAAGCCCGAGGTCCGGGCGCTCGTGCAGGAGCACGTGGACGCGGTGAACGCCGAGCTCGCGCAGGTCGAGCAGATCAAGAAGTTCACGCTCCTCGCGAAGGAGCTCGACCACGAGGACGGCGAGCTGACCGCGACCCAGAAGGTCAAGCGCTCCGCGATCGCCAAGCAGTTCTCCGACGAGGTCGAGGCGCTGTACGCATGAGCGAGTTCCTCCAGCTCCTGTTCAACGGGACCGCGCTCGGCGCGCGCTACGCGCTCGTCGCCCTCGGCTTCGTGATCATCTACCGGGCCACCGGGGTCATCAACTTCGCCCAGGGCGGGCTGCTCGCGCTCGGCGCCTACCTCGCCTACGCGCTGAACGACACGGCCGCACTGCCCTTCGCCCTCGCCGTCGTCGGCGCCGTCCTCCTCTCGGGGGTGATCGGGGCGGCGACGGAGCGCGTCGTGCTGCGCCGGATGGTCGGCCAGCCCGTCTTCGCGGTCGTGATGGTCACGATCGGGATGCTCTTCATCCTCGAGCAGACCATCACGTCGATCTGGGGCTTCGAGGCCCTGAACCTCGGCGACCCGTGGGGCGTGCAGACCGTGCGGGCCGGCGACGTCGTGCTCGCCACGCGCGACCTCTGGACCATCGGGCTGGCGGCGCTCGTGCTCGCCGCGTTCTTCGCGTTCTTCCGGTTCTCGAAGCTCGGGGTCGCGATGCGCGCCACCGCGTTCGACCAGGAGGCCGCGCTGGCGCAGGGCATCTCCGCCCGCCGCGTCTTCGCGGTGTCCTGGGGGATCTCGGGCGGTCTCGCGTGCCTGGCGGGCGTGACGCTCGCCGCGGGCCCCGCAGCGCTTTCACCCGGCATCGGCGCGATCGCGCTGATCGCGTTCCCGGCGATGATCGTCGGCGGCCTCGACTCCCCCGGCGGCGCCGTGCTCGGCGGCCTCATCATCGGCATCACGCAGGCGATGACCACGGGCTACCAGGACGACTTCTTCCCGTGGGCCGGCTCGAACTTCGCGGCGGTCATGCCCTACGTCGTGATGGTCCTGATCCTGCTCGTGCGGCCCTACGGGCTCTTCGGGACGAAGGAGGTGCGACGGATTTGAGGCTCCCCGGCACGACCCGCGGCCCGAAGGTGCACGGGCTGATGACCCGGCGCTACGAGGACGACCTGCGCCTGTTCGGCTCGGGGAAGGCGAAGCTCGGCCTGCTCGCGCTCGTCCTGCTCTACGTCTTCATCCCGTTCTTCCTCACGAGCGACTTCTGGCTCTCCGTCCTCGACTACGCGGGCATCGCCGCGATCGGCGCGCTCGGCCTGAACCTCCTGACCGGCTTCACGGGCCAGGTCTCGCTCGGGCACGCGTTCTTCATCGGCCTCGGTGCGTACGCCTGCGCGCAGTTCGGCGGCCCCGACGAGCTCGGCCTCCCGCTCCCGGTGTGGCTGTTCTGCGCGACGCTCTTCGGGGCGCTCGTGGGTGCGCTCATCGGCCCGTTCGCGTTGCGCCTGCGGGGCAACTACCTCGCGATCGTGACGCTCGGGCTGATCTTCCTCGGAGAGCACCTGTTCCGGAACCTCAAGGACATCACGGGCGGGAACTCCGGGACGAACGTGGACTCCGAGGCCTCGTTCCTCGGGCTCGACTTCGCGGACCTGTCGTTCGCGGGGGAGAACTTCTCGTTCAACCAGGGCTACTTCTGGCTCATCTGGGGGCTCGTCGCGCTCGTGACGCTCCTCGTGAAGAACCTCGTGCGGACCCGCCCGGGCCGCGCGCTGCAGGCCGTCCGCGACCGGGACGTCGCCGCGGAGGTCATCGGGGTGCAGCTCGGCCGCTACAAGGTCGGGGCGTTCGCGATCTCCTCCGGCCTCGCCGCGCTCGCCGGCGCGCTCTTCGGCTCCTACCAGCAGTTCGTGTCGCCCGACGAGTTCGGGCTCGTGCTGTCGATCCAGTACATCGCGATCATCATCGTCGGCGGGGTCGGGACCGTGTTCGGCTCGATCATCGGCGCCCTCGTGCTCGGCGGCCTCCCCGGGCTGATCGACAAGTACTCCGACTCGATCCCGGGCGTCTCGACCGGCTCGGGCGACAGCGGGTTCATCTCGGTCTTCTCGCTCAACCAGGCCATCTTCGGCCTGCTCATCGTCCTCTTCCTCGTCTTCGAGCCCCGCGGCCTCGCCGCGGTGTGGCTGCGGGTGAAGGCCTACTTCAAGGCCTGGCCGTTCTCGTACTGACGTGGTCGCACTGTCCAACACCCCAGGAGGAGTTCCATCATGAGGTTCCACAGAGGTCTCGCGGCTGCCGGTGCGGCAGCGCTCCTCGCGCTCGCCGGTTGTGGCGGCGCGGACGAGGAGGACTCGGGCGGCACGAGCACGGGCGGTGCCGCCGCGGAGGGCGCCGCCGAGCTCAAGCCGGTCCCGGGCTTCGACGGCAAGACGATCAAGGTCGGCGCGCTCTCCCCGCTCTCCGGGCCCGTCGCGGTCATCGGCACGCCGCTGACGAACGGCAACAAGGTCTTCTACGACGCGCTGAACGCCAAGGGCGGCATCGCGGGCAAGTACAAGGTCGAGCTCGTCCAGGAGGACACGCAGTACAAGCCCGACGTCACGGTCCAGCGCTACAACCGGATCAAGAACGACGTCGTCGCGTTCACGCAGGTCCTCGGCACCGCGTCGGTCCTCGCGGTCGTGCCGCAGCTCAAGCGCGACAAGATGATCGCCGCCCCCGCGTCGCTCGACGCGTTCTGGGTCCGCGAGCCGAACCTCCTGCCGGTGGGTGGTCCCTACCAGGGTCAGGCGATCAACGGCATCGACTACTTCCTGAAGAACGGCGGCGAGGGCAAGAACGTCTGCGGCCTCTTCCAGGACGACGCGTACGGCGAGGCCGGTGAGGCCGGGGTCGAGTTCGCCGCGGAGAAGCTCGGCTTCGAGCCCGCCGCGACCCAGAAGTACAAGGCGGGCGACAAGGACGTGACGGGCCAGATCCAGGCCCTGAGCAAGGCGAAGTGCGACGCGGTCTTCTACACGGGCCTCCCGTCGGACGCCGGCACGGTCTTCGGCACGGCCGCGAAGCTCGGCTTCGCCCCGCGCTGGATCGCGCAGTCGCCCGTCTGGATCGACGAGCTCGGCGCCTCTCCGCTGGCGGAGTACCTCGCGAAGACCACCTGGGTCGTCGCGGAGGGCACGGAGTGGGGTGATGACTCGGTTCCCGGCATGAAGCAGATGGTGGCCGACGCGAAGCAGTTCGATCCGAAGCAGGACCCGGACTACTACTTCTCCTTCGGCTACGTGCAGGGCATCGCCATGCAGGCGGTCCTGGAGAAGGCCGTCGAGAACGGGGATCTGTCCCGCGAGGGGATCCTCGAGGCCTCCGAGCAGCTCGGCGAGGTCGACTACCAGGGCCTCTTCGGCAACTACTCCTACGGCGCGGCCGACAGCCGCAAGCCGCCGACGACCTCGACGATCTTCGAGGTCGATCCCGACAAGCCGTACGGCCTCGGTGCGCTTGAGAAGAACTACGAGTCCGACACGGTGAAGGAGTTCGAGTACACCGCACGGTGAGCTGAGGGAGGGCGCCGCGGCGGAAGCCGCGGCGCGCTCCGGTGCCGCCCGCTCCCCGGGTGCCGTAACATGAATCCCGTTCACCTCCCCTCCCCCGAACGAGGACTCACCACCATGGCTCCCACGGAAGCGCTCGTCTTCGACGCGATCCGCACGCCCCGCGGCAAGGGCAAGTTCAACGGCTCCCTGCACGGGACCAAGCCGGTCGACCTCGTGGTCGGCCTGATCCACGAGACGCTCGTGCGCAACGAGTCGCTCGACCCGAACGGCGTCGACGACGTCGTGCTGGGCGTCGTCTCGCCCATCGGCGACCAGGGCGGCGACATCGCGAAGGTGGCCGCCATCAAGGCCGGGCTCCCGGACACCGTCGCGGGCGTCCAGCTCAACCGCTTCTGCGCCTCCGGCCTGGAGGCCGTGAACATCGCGGCCCAGAAGGTCGCGTCCGGCTTCGAGGACCTCGTCTTCGCGGGCGGCGTCGAGAGCATGTCGCGCGTGCCCATGGGCTCCGACGGCGGTGCCTGGGCGATGGATCCGGAGACGAACTTCGACACGGGCTTCGTCCCGCAGGGCATCGGTGCCGACCTCATCGCGACGGTCGAGGGGTACACCCGCGAGGACGTCGACGCCTTCGCCGCCCGCTCCCAGGAGCGCGCCGCGAACGCCATCGAGAAGGGGTACTTCAAGGACTCCGTCATCCCGGTGAAGGACCTCAACGGCGAGGTCGTCCTCGACCACGACGAGTTCGTCCGCAAGGGCACGACGGTCGAGACGCTCTCGAGCCTCAAGCCCTCCTTCGCCGCCATGGGCGACATGGGCGGCTTCGACGCCGTCGCGCTGCAGAAGTACCACTGGATCGAGAAGATCAACCACGTCCACCACGCGGGCAACTCGTCCGGCATCGTCGACGGCGCCGCGCTCGTGACCATCGGCAACGAGGCGGCGGGCAAGCGCCACGGCCTCACGCCGAAGGGCCGCATCATCGCCACCGCACTCTCGGGCGCGGACCCGACGATCATGCTGACGGGCCCCGGCCCCGCGTCGAAGAAGGCGCTCGCGAAGGCCGGCCTCAAGGCCTCCGACCTGGACCTCATCGAGATCAACGAGGCGTTCGCGTCCGTCGCGATGCGCCTGGTCAAGGACCTCGACGTCGACATGGAGAAGGTGAACGTCAACGGCGGCTCGATCGCCATGGGCCACCCGCTCGGCGCGACCGGCGCGATGATCCTCGGCACGATCCTGGACGAGCTCCACCGCACGGGCGGCCGCTACGGCCTCTGCACGCTCTGCGTCGGTGGCGGCATGGGCATCGCGACGATCGTGGAGGCCATCTGATGGCCGACTCGACCACGATCCGCTGGGAGGACGCCGGCGACGGCGTCGTGAACCTGGTCCTGGACGACCCGAAGCAGTCCGCGAACACGATGAACGCCGAGTTCATCGCCTCGCTCCGCGCGACCGTCGACCGCCTGGAGGCCGAGAAGGACTCGATCTCCGGCGTCGTCATCACCTCGGCGAAGAAGACCTTCTTCGCCGGGGGCGACCTGAACGACCTCATCAAGGTCACCCCGGCCGACGCGGAGCAGTTCCGTGCCGGCTTCGAGGGCCTGAAGTCCGATCTCCGCCGCCTCGAGAAGCTCGGCAAGCCGGTCGTCGCCGCCATCAACGGCGCGGCGCTGGGCGGCGGCCTCGAGATCACGCTCGCCTGCCACCGCCGCGTGGCGGTCGAGAACGGCGTCGTCCTCGGCTTCCCCGAGGTGCAGCTCGGCCTGCTTCCCGGCGCGGGTGGCGTCGTGCGCTCCGTGCGCATGCTCGGGATCGTCGACGCGCTGATGAACCTGCTGCTGCAGGGCCAGAAGCTCAAGCCGGCCAAGGCGCTCGAGATGGGCCTCATCGACGAGGTCGTGGCCTCGGCCGACGACCTCGTCCCGGCCGCGAAGAAGTGGATCGCCGAGAACCCCGAGGCCGTCCAGCCCTTCGACGTCAAGGGCTACAAGATCCCGGGCGGCACGCCGTCCAACCCGAAGCTCGCGCAGAACCTGCCGGCCTTCCCGTCCAACCTGCGCAAGCAGCTCAAGGGCGCGAACTACCCGGCCCCGAAGGCCATCATGGCCGCCGCGGTCGAGGGTGCCCAGGTCGACGTGGACAACGCGCTCGCCATCGAGGGGCGCTACTTCACCTCGTTGGCCGTGGGTCAGGTCTCGAAGAACATGATCCAGGCGTTCTTCTTCGACCTCCAGCAGGTCAACGGCCTCCGCGGCCGCGCGAAGGACGCGGAGCGCTACCAGCCCAAGAAGGTCGTCGTGCTCGGCGCGGGCATGATGGGCGCGGGCATCGCGTACCAGTGCGCGAAGTCCGGCCTCGAGGTCGTCCTGAAGGACGTCTCCCAGGAGGCCGCCGACAAGGGCAGGTCCTACTCGGAGAAGCTCGTCGAGAAGGGCGTCGCGCGCGGCAAGGTCTCGCAGGAGAAGGGCGACGCCCTCCTCGCGCGGATCACCGCCACCGACGACGCGTCGAAGGCGGAGGGCGCCGACCTCGTCATCGAGGCGGTCTTCGAGGACCCGAAGGTCAAGGAGCAGGTCTTCGCGGAGATCGAGCCGTTCCTCGCCGAGGGCGCGCTCCTGGGCTCGAACACCTCGACGCTCCCGATCACCGGCCTCAGCGAGTACGTCTCGCGCCCCGAGGACTTCATCGGGCTGCACTTCTTCTCCCCCGTGGACAAGATGCCGCTCCTGGAGATCATCAAGGGCGAGTCCACGAGCGAGTCGACGCTGAACCGTGCGCTCGACGTGGCGAAGGTCATCGGCAAGACGCCGATCGTCGTCAACGACTCGCGTGGCTTCTTCACCTCGCGCGTCATCGGCACGTTCATCAACGAGGGCATCGCGATGCTCGGTGAGGGCATCCACCCGAACACCATCGAGCAGGCGTCCTCGCAGGCGGGCTACCCCGCGCCGGTCCTCCAGCTCACCGACGAGCTGAACATGGAGCTCATGGTCCGCATCCGCAAGGCGGGCAAGGAGGCCATCGAGGCCGAGGGCGGGACGTTCCCGGACCACCCGGCGTTCGCGGTCATCGACAAGATGATCGAGCTGGGCCGTCCGAGCCGCCTGAAGGGCGCGGGCTTCTACGAGTACGCCGAGGGCAAGCGGACGGGCCTCTGGTCCGGCCTGGCCGAGCAGTTCCCGGTCAAGGGCGACCCGACGCAGGTGTCGCTCCGAGACCTCGAGGAGCGCATGATGTTCGCCGAGGCGCTCGAGACCGTGAAGTGCGTCGACGAGGGCGTCATCGAGTCCGTCGCGGACGCGAACATCGGCTCGATCATGGGCATCGGCTTCCCGGCCTGGACCGGCGGGGTGCTGCAGTACATCAACGGGTACGAGGGCGGCGTCGCCGGCTTCGTCGCGCGGTCCCGCGAGCTCGCCGCGCAGTACGGCGAGCGCTTCGAGCCGCCGGCCTCGATCCTCGCGAAGGCCGACGCGGGCGAGACGTACTCCGACGCGCAGCTCGCGGCGGCCTAGCACCACGGCCGTCGCGTTCGGATTCGCGCCCGCTCAGCGGGTGCGAACCCGAACGCCGCGCTTCGAGGGCCCCGCTCCGGCGGGGCCCTCGGCC
>JAOPZO010000244.1 GCA_025964065.1 Solirubrobacterales bacterium
GTCGGATCCTCCGGGCCGGGAGCGCCCGCGCACCGCGGCGACGGTCAGCGCTCGCCGCTCGCCGCAACGTCGACGATCGAGGCGTCGATGAGCCACTCCACCGGCGCGACGTCGTCGGTGTAGACGCGGCCGCCCTCGAGGCCCGGACGCAGCTGCGAGGCGGTCGCCGCGGCGCTCGTGCGCAGCTCGTCCGGCATCCCCGCCGCGGCGCCGAGCAGGCGCTGGGCGCTCACGGGCGCGTCGGAGCCCACGAGCATCGTGTTCGTGTCCTGCGCCGGGTCCCGCACGACGTTCGTGAAGGCGGAGCGCATCGTCGAGGTGAGGACCTGCTCGAGGTCGTCCGAGCCCTCGGGGTGGCCGACGTTCACGATGACCACGCCGCCGGGGTTCAGGCGGTCCTCGACGAGCTCGAAGAACTCGCGGGTGGAGAGGTAGAACGGGATGTACGGCTGGCGGTAGGCGTCGACGAAGATCGCGTCGTAGCGCTTGTCGGTCTGGCGCAGGAACGGTCGCGCGTCCGCGACGTGCGTCTTGAGCTTCGGCGCCTTCATCCCGAAGTACTCCCGGCCGGCCTCGGTGATCTCGCCGTCGATCTCGACGCCGTCGATCTCCGTCCCGGGGAAGTACTTCCCGTAGGCGGTCGCCATCGTCCCGGCGGCGTTGCCGAGGATCGCCAGCGACTGCGGCGGGCGCTGGAGCGCGGCGAGCGGGAGCACGAGGAACTCGTCCCAGTAGTTGCCGGTGAGCACGGTGCCGGGGCGGGCCAGCGAGTGAATCGCCTGGCCCTCGTTGAGCTCGAGGGTGCGTGTGCCGCTCGGGGACTCGATGACCCGCGCGTACTGGTACTCCGTCTCCTTCTCCCAGAGGACCTTGCCGCCGCCCGTGCTCTTGAGCGTGCCCGTCGGGACGAACATCAGCGCGGCGATCGCGGCGGGGGCGAGCACGAGCGCCGGGGAGCGCCGCAGCTGCAGCACGGCGACGACGGCCAGGGCGAACGCGAAGACGAGGAACGTGCGCTTCGAGCCGACGAACGGGACGAGGACGAGCGCCGCGGCGAAGACGCCGACGAGCGAGCCGATCGTCGAGATCGCGTAGAGGCGCCCGGCGGTGCGGCCCGCGCCGGCGACGGAGTCGACCGCGAGGCGGATCGCGTACGGCGAGACCATGCCGAGCAGGAGGATCGGCGCGGCGATCAGGACGCTCACCGCGAGCAGGGAGCCCACGAACGCGCCTGCGCTGACCGAGTCGAGCGCCTCGACCGACGCGCGGAGGAACGGCGTGGAGATGAACGGGACGATCGCGAGCAGGGCCGCAGCGCCGAGCACGAGCTTCGCGAGGCCGCGCGGCGTGGGGTCGCGGTCGGCGAGCCGGCCGCCGAGTGCGTAACCGACGCTGAGCGCGACGAGGACGGTCGCGATCGTGTTCGCCCAGATGACCGTGGAGGCCCCGAACCACGGCGCCATGAGGCGCGCGGCGGCGATCTCGGCGCCGAGGCTTGCCGTCCCCACGACGAAGACGGTCAGCTCGAGCGGGCGCTTTCTCACCCGCCCGAGGCTAGGGGTTCGGGGGCTCCCTACGCGCCGACACCTTCGCGCCCGTGCGGGGCGTCGAGGTCCAGGATCGGGCCCGCCGGGACGATGCCGGTCGGGTTGATCGAGCCGTGCGTCAGGTAGTAGTGGCGCTTGATGTGGTCGAAGTCCACGGTCTCCGCGATGCCGGGCTGCTGGTGCAGGTCCCGGAGGTAGCCCGAGAGGTTCGGGAAGTCGACGATGCGCTTCAGGTTGCACTTGAAGTGGCCCACGTAGACCGCGTCGAAGCGCACGAGGGTGGTGAAGAGCCGCCAGTCGGCGAGCGTCGGCTCGGCGCCGAAGAGGTAGCGGCGGGTCGCCAGGCGCTCGTCGGCGCGCTCGAGGGCGGCGAAGAGCGGGTGGACGGCCGCTTCGTAGGCCTCCTGGGAGGAGGCGAAGCCGGACTTGTAGACGCCGTTGTTGATGTCGTCGTAGACCCAGGCGTTCAGCTCGTCGATCTCGGGCCGCAGCGCCTCGGGGTAGAGGTCGAGGTCCGGGTGGGTCGCGAACGCGTTCCACTCCTCGTTGAGCATCACGAGGATGTCGGCCGACTCGTTGTTCACGACGCGGCCGGTCCTCGTGTCCCACAGGGTCGGGACGGTGACGCGGCCCGCGAAGTCCGGGTCCGTCGCGGCGTACGCCTGGCTGAGGTGCGTCCAGCCGTGATCGAGGGGGTCGGGGAAGTCGGGGCCGAAGCGCCAGCCGAGCTCGTCGCGGAGCGGGTCGACGACGCTCAGGGAGATGGCGTCCTCGAGGCCCTTGAGCTTGCGGACGATGAGGGTGCGGTGCGCCCAGGGACAGGCGAGCGAGACGTACAGGTGGTACCGGCCGGCCTCGGCGGGGAAGCCGCTCGAGCCGTCGGCGGTCACCCGGTCGCGGAACGCGGATTCCTGGCGGACGAAGGAGCCCTTGGCGTCGGATTCCTTCGGGAACGGTGCGGCGGTGCTCATGGGGCCTCCGGAGAAGTGGTTGCACGTGCAACCATACCGCGCGGGCGCCCGCCCGGCAACCGCCCCGACCTAGGGTGGTGGGATGACGCTGACCCTCGGGATCCTCGCCCGCTCGCGCAAGCCGAACGAGCGTCGCCTCGCGCTCCACCCCACGCAGCTCGAGCGGATCCCGGAGGAGCTGCGCGGCGCGGTGTCGCTCGAGACGGGCTACGGGGACGGCTACGGCTGGTCCGACGCCGACCTCGCGGCGACGGGCGTGCAGGTGCTGCCGCGTCCGGAGCTGCTCGCGGCGGTCGAGGTCGTCGTGCTCCCCAAGCCGCTCGCCGCGGACCTCGAGGCGCTGCGGGAGGGGCAGGTGCTGTGGGGGTGGCCGCACTGCGTGCAGGACGCGCCGCTGACTCAGGCCGCGATCGACCGGAAGCTGACCCTCATCGCGTGGGAGGCGATGAACCACTGGGACCGCGACGGGAACTACGCGCTGCACGTCTTCCACAAGAACAACGAGCTCGCGGGGTACTGCTCGGTCTCGCACGCGCTGCAGCTCGTGGGGCGCACGGGCGACTACGGGCGGCCGCTGAGGGCCGCGGTGATCTCCTTCGGGGCGACGGCGCGCGGGGCGGTTCGCGCCCTCGGGGCGCTCGGGGTGCAGGACGTCACCGTGCTCACCCAGCGCGACGTGGCCGCGGTGGCGGCGCCGTTCGCGTCGATGCGGCTCGTGGGCTTCGAGCGCGACGCGGATGACCCGGCGCGGGCCCGGGCGCTGACGGCCGACGGCGGGAGCCGCCCGCTCGTGGAGGAGCTCGCGGAGAGCGACGTCATCGTCAACTGCGTCCTGCAGGACACGGACAACCCGCTGCGGTTCGTGTCGGACGAGGAGCTCGCGCTGCTGCGCCCCGGCACGCTGGTGGTCGACGTCTCGGTCGACACGGGGATGGGCTTCGACTGGGCGCACGCGACGACGTTCGACGCGCCGCTCGAGGTCGTGGGCGACCGGGTCCACTACTACGCCGTGGACCACAGCCCGTCGCTGCTCTGGGACTCCGCCTCCTCGGAGATCGGCGCCGCCCTCCTCTCCCACCTCCCGACGGTGATGGCCGGCCCCGACGCCTGGGCGGCCGACCCGACGATCGACCGTGCGATCGAGATCCAGGACGGCGTGGTCCGCAACCCCCGGATCCTGACCTTCCAGCACCGCGCGCCGGACTACCCGCACCCGCCCGCCTGAAAGGGGCCTGACCCCTTTCAGGCGGTGGCGTTGCGAATGTGCGCGGGAACACGCGCAGAACGCGCACGGCGACCCGATCAGCGGCGCCCGACCGCGCCCCGGCCCAGCAACCATCGGCCGCCCGGCGCATCAAAGGGGTCTGACCCCTTTCGGGGGGTTGGGGTGCGGAAGTGCGGAGGAAGGCGCTCAGGACGCGCGGGTCGCGGCCAGGACCGCGCGGGCGATCGAGGCGACCTCGGACGGGGTCGAGACGAACGGCGGCATCGTGTAGACGAGGTCGCGGAACGGGCGCAGCCAGACCCCCTCGGCCAGGGCGGCCTCGGTCGCCCTGGCGACGTCGACGGGGTGGTCGAGCTGGACCACGCCGATCGCTCCGAGGACCCGCACGTCGGCGACCCCGGGCAGCGCGCGCGCCGGCGCGAGCCCCTCCGCCAGCGCCGCCTCGATGCGCGCGACGTCGCGGTGCCAGGCACCGTCGGCCAGGAGATCCGTGCTCGCCAGCGCGGCCGCGCACGCGAGCGGGTTCGCCATGAACGTCGGCCCGTGCATCAGCGCGCCGCCCTCCCCCGCCGAGATCGCCGCCGCCACCGCCGGGGTGCAGAGCGTCGCCCCGAGCGTGAGCGTCCCGCCCGTGAGCGCCTTCCCGACGCACATGACGTCGGGCCGCACCCCGACGTGATCGGCGGCGAAGAGCGCCCCCGTGCGGCCGAAGCCCGTCGCGATCTCGTCCAGCACGAGCAGCACGCCGTGCCGGTCGCACAGCTCGCGCAGCACGGGCAGGTGCGCCGGGCTCCAGAACCACATCCCGCCCGCCCCCTGCACGACCGGCTCGAGCACGAGCGCCGCGAGCTCGGACCCGTGCGCGGCGAAGAGCGCCTCGACCGCCGCGACCCACGCCGGGTCGACCGGGTCGCCCAGCCCGCCCGCCGGCGGCCGCGGCAGGAAGAGGTGCGAGGGCAGCGCCCCCGCCCACAGCTCGTGCATCCCGCCGACCGGGTCGCACAGCGCCATCGCCCCGAACGTGTCGCCGTGGTAGCCGCCACGCAGCGCCGCCAGGCGCGTCCTCCGCGCCGCCCGCCCCGCCTGCAGCGCCATCTTGATCGCGACCTCGATCGCGATCGAGCCCGAGTCCGCGAAGAAGACGTGCTCGAGCCCCTCGGGGGTCAGCGCGACGAGGCGCTCCGCCAGCCGCACCGCGGGCGCGTGCGTCAGCCCGCCGAACATCACGTGCGGCATCGCCTCGAGCTGCGCGGCCACCGCCGCGCGGATGTGCGGATGGCCGTGCCCGTGGCAGGCGCACCACCACGAGCTCATCCCGTCGACGACCCGGCGGCCGTCCGCGAGCCTCAGCCAGACGCCCTCGGCGCGCTCGACCACGAGGGCCGGCAGCGCCGCGGGCTGCGTGCCGTACGGATGCCAGACGTGTCGCTGGTCGAGCGCCTCCAGCGAGGCGCTCAAGCCCTAGTCCTCGTAGGGGACGAAGTCCCGCTTGCGGGCGCCGCAGACGGGGCAGAACCACGTGTCCGGGATGTCCGCCCACGCCGTTCCGGGCGGGATGCCGCCGTCGGGGTCGCCGTCCGCCGTCTCATAGATGAACCCGCACGCTTCGCAGATCCACTTCTCCACCATCGCCGTGTCGGTCACCCGGTGGAATCTACCCGGCGGGTAGGGTCCGGCGATGGCTGACGAGCACGAAGGGCACCGCGCGACCACCGAGGAGATGCGTCGGAGCGGCGAGACGCTGAACGAGACGGGCGAGGAGGTCCTCCCACGGCAGGCGGCGACGGTGATCCTGCTCCGCGGCGGCGCGGAGACCCTCGAGGTCCTGCTCGTCCAGCGCACGCACGCCGCGCGCTTCATGGCCGGCGTCTGGGTCTTCCCGGGCGGCGCCGTCGACGCCCACGAGGGCGAGGGGGACGAGGCCCACCGCGCCGCTGCCGTCCGAGAGCTCGAGGAGGAGGCCGCGGTCACCGGCATCACCGCCCGGGAGCTCGTGAAGTTCTCGCGCTGGATCACCCCGCGCGAGGTGAGCGTCCGCTTCGACACCCACTTCTTCCTCGCCCCCGCCCCGGACGACGTCGCGCCCGCCGTGGACGGCGACGAGTGCATCGACCTGGGCTGGTTCACGCCGCGCGGCGCCCTCGACGCGTACGAGGCGGGCGAGCTCCCACTCGTCTTCCCGACGATCAAGCACCTGCAGCAGTTCGAGCCGTTCGCGACCGCCGAGGCGCTCATCGCGCACGCCCGGGGCCGCGAGGTGCTGCCGGTCCTGCCGAAGCTCGTCATGGAGGGCGAGGTCGCCCGCGTCCTGCTGCCGGGCGAGGCCGGCTACGAGGACTAGACGGGGGCGGGGACCGGCGCGCGGAACGCGTCGACCGGCGGCGCGCCCAGGCGCTTCAGGCGCCAGCGCACGTACGCGTAGCCACCCAGGCCGAGCACGGCGGTGAGCGGGTAGCCGAACGCGACGCTCACCCCGAGCAGCGCGCCGTCGCGCCCCGCGAGGATGAGCAGCAGGTAGACCACGGCCTTGAGCGCGGCGCTGGCCGCCCACACGAGCGTCCACTCCGAGAGCGCGGGACGCACGCGGTCGTGCTGCCACCACCGTGACGGCACCTGCAGCACGGTCTCGAGCAGGAACCCGATCGCGGGCTTCTTGAACGCGACGGAGAGCGCCAGCCCGACGAAGATCGCGGTGTTCGTCAGGACCTTGGGCCAGAAGAAGCCCTCCGTGTCGCCGGTCTTCAGCGCGATCGCCACCGCGATCCCGGTGCCGAAGACGCCGCCGAACGCGTACGTCACATCCTGCCGCTTCAGCAGCCGGTAGGCCATGATCGTCACGGCGAGCGCGAGCGCCGCGAGCGCCCCGGCCTTCAGCCCGGCGAGCAGGTTCACCCCGACGAAGACCGCCGGCGAGAGCGCGGAGTCGACGATGAGGTCCGTGCGCTTGAGGAACGAGCGCGGATCGACGGGGGCCGTGGCCGCCGCGGATGCGGGCGGCGGCGGGGTCTCATCGACGGACGCGCTCACCCCGTCGAGGCTAGCCCCCCGGGACGGCGGGACGACCGCGGCGCCCCCTCAGGCGGGGAGCGTCGCCTCGTGCACGGGGACGCCGAAGCGGCGCTCGGCCTCCCCCACCACGTCGTCCTCCTTGTAGCGCTGCGCGTCGTCGGCCCGCGTGAAGACGAGGATGCGGTCGGCCGGGAACGTCGCGAGGGCGTCCTGCAGCGCGAGCAGCGGCTCGCTCTCGCCGACCTCGGTGCGCACGCGGCCCGCAGGGTCGGCGAGCGCCGCGGCGGTCTCCTGCGCGGCGGACTCCGCGTCCGCGATCGCCTCGTCGGCGTCGGAGACCCAGAACGCGAGCGCGCTCTCGTTGAGTGCCGGGGAGACCACGAGCACGTCGGCCCCCTCGAGGCCGTCCGTGCCCGGCAGGGCACCGCGGACGGCGGCGGCGTCGACGGGATCGGCGGAGAGGACGAGCAGGCGCATGGCCACTCCATGCCCCGGTGTGGTCGGCGCGGAACGCCGCGGGTGCCGCCCGTGCGCCCACGTCCGGGGTGTCGACGCCCCGACTTCCCGTCCTCGCCACCGCTCTCGTCCTCCTCGGCCCCGCCGCCGCCGAAGCCGCGACGCCCGCCAAGGGCACGCGCGAGGTGCGCCCCGTCGGCCTCGACCCGGACTTCGCGGTCCGGTCTCCGTCCGCGAGCGCCTGCACAACCTCCGCGGCAGCCCGATCCACGGCCCGTGGGCCTTCGGCACGAGCGCCTGCTCCGTGCTCAGCGACCGGCCGGGCGGCGGCGTGGTCGGCATCCAGCGAACCACCCGGGTCCTCTGCCGGGCCGGGTCGCCCACGGCCGCATCCGCGTGCCGAACGACAAGATCCGGCGTCCGCCCTCGGCTGCGCCCGCATCACTCCGGTTCCACGCCAGGACGAGGCCTGGGACCGGCACGGGACGTGAGGGTCTCACGCGACGTCGCCCGGTCAGGAAGGCGGCGCGACGGGCCGTTCGGCGCGCCGGAGCTGGAGCCCGTAGACGACGGGGGCGGAGAGCACGATGAGCGCCAGCGCCGGGATCGCCGCTTGCGAGTAGGAGCTCGTCCCCGTCGCGCTCCACACCTCGGTCGCGAGCGTGTCGTAGCCGATGGGCCGCAGCAGGAGCGTCGCGGGGAGCTCCTTCATCGTCGAGAGGAAGACGAGCGTCGCGCCGGCCAGCAGCCCGGGCGCCACGAGCGGGAGGGTCACGGTGCGGAACGTCCGCCCCGGACCGGCGCCGAGGCCGCGCGCGGCCTGCTCGAGCTGCGGGTCGACGCGCCCGAGCGCGTCGCGCGCCCCCGACAGCGCCTGGGGCAGGAACCGCACGACGTACGCGAAGACCAGGAGGGGGAGCGTCTGGTAGAGCGGCGTGACCGTGCGGGTCGCGAAGAACACGAGCGCGAGCGCGACGACGATGCCGGGCAGCGCGTTCGAGGCGAACGTCGCGCGCTCGAGGCCGCGGGTCAGCCTCCCGGGGTGGCGGACGGCCAGCGCGGCGACGGGGAGCGCCGCGAGCGTCGCCACGGCCGCGGCGGCGAGCGAGACGAGCAGCGAGTTCCCGGCCCAGCCCAGGAGCTCCCCCGGCCCCGGCCGGTCACCCGTCTCGCGCAGGGCCCAGCCGACGAGCGTGGCCACGGGCAGCACGAACGCGGCGAGCAG